>JAKDKP010000162.1 GCA_030453285.1 Propionibacteriales bacterium | reverse complement strand
TTGTTGCCCGTACTGATCTTGTTGCCCGTACTGATCTTGCTGACCCGACTGCCAGTACGACTGCTGCCCGTACTGATCCTGCTGGCCGTACTGAGCCTGCTGCCCGTACTGGCCCTGCTGACTCGATGACTGCTGATCAGGTTGTCCGTACGGCGGCTGACCGCCCCACGCCGAACCGCCCTGCTGGCCAGCATTCTGCTGCTGCCCACCCCACGCCGAACCACCCTGCTGACCAGGATTCTGCTGCTGACCGCCCCACGCCGGACCGCCCTGCTGACCAGCATTCTGCTGCTGTCCGCCCCAGCCCTGCTGACCGGACTGCCCGAACCCGGGCTGATCAGCGAAGGGATCGCCGTTGCCCTGGGTGCCACCGAACCTCGTCGGGTCGTAGCCCCCGCTCTGCCCCGAGCCAGCCTTCTTCCTGTTGCGCCGCAACAGGAAGAACACCGCCGCCCCCGCACCAGCGAGCAACAGAACGGCACCAACGCCAATCAGGATCGGCACCAGCAGACCGCCCGTCGCCTTCGCCTTGGCGTACGGGGTGATGTTCGGATCCGTCCACGTGACGCTGTTGCCGTCCTTGGTTCCGTTGGTCTCCTCGACCTCACCGGGGAAGGTGAACGTCACCTTGTACTCAAAGCCCTGCATGTTCATCGGTACGGGAGGAGGCGAGTCTGGGGTGCCCAGGATGAAGTAGTCGCCCTCGCGACGCAGACCCATGCCGGCGGTATCTCCGGCGGTCTGCATCTGGAACTGGCTGAGCGGCACCTTGTCGTACTTCGCCTCGATACCCCGGAACTTCTCGTTCTCCCACGGGTTGACGGTGACACCGGCCGGCAAACCGTTCTGCATCTGCTGCAGCGCCTGCTGGGCCTCGGCCGCGGGGAGCTCCTTGCTCAACCCGAAGACCATCGTCCCGCTCAACGTGTCGTCGGAGTTGACCGAGTACTCACCCTCGACCTTGAAGCAACCGGTCAACAGGAGCAGGCAGGCCGCAGCGGCCAGAAAAACGCGCAGGAACTTCATGTGCTCAACTTTCCACAGAGTTTTCGATGTCCACAGTTGAGAGTACGTGGTACGGGAGTCCACCGCCGAGCGATCCACAGGTTTCCCACCGATCGATCCCAGATGTGCACACCTCGTCAACAGGGTTGTCCACATTTTGTGCACAGGGACATTTGACCGGCCCGGCCCCGGGTGACTAGCTTGACGTTCACCAAGCCCCCAGATGGTCGGCTCGCGTGCAGGGGAAGGCATGCGAAACCCGATGTTCCCTGGGGGCTTGGTCATGTTCGAAGACCCCCGACCACACAGCCCAAGCTCCGGTCCGCTGTCCCGGCACCGCGTGCGCACCGTTCTGAGTGCGTGTGATCCGATTGCCCGACACCAGCCTCCCCCATCCCCGACCGCTTCTGCGTACAGTGGCTCGGAGACGACACCCAGCGCGGGGCGTGATCTTCCCGCGCGTGATCAGCAGGAGGAAGCATGGCCGAAGAGACCTGGAGTGGCGAGTTCTACTGTGTGAAGTGCAAAGCGAAGCGTGAGGCAACCGGCCGCGTCGAGGTGAGTGAGAAGGGCACCAAGATGGCCAAGGGAAAGTGCCCCGAGTGCGGTACCAATCTCAACCGGATCCTCGGCAAGGCCTGACCCGCACCCTGTTCGTGACAGATCCCGAGGAGGTCGGCACCGTCTGGTGTCGGCCTCCTTCTGGTTGTACGCGGCCGGCTGGTCGTGCGCGACTGACTGGTTGGTGCACGACTGGACATCGGCGATCGTTGGAGGAACGCGCCGGAATCGAACCACCAGAGCCAAACTGCCTGTGGATGGTCAACCACTGAGCATCGCCGCGGGGCAGAGTTCAAGCATGGACAACGAAGTCAGGGCGCCGACGGTGCGCCTCATCGGCGCCGGAACCGTGGCGCAGCGGCTGGCCGACTTGCTGGTCACCGACCCTCAACTGGAACGCCTATGGCTGGCCGACGCGTCCGGCCTGGACACCACGCTGTATCCCCCCATGGGCACCGGCGCCAGCAATGCCGAGGGCCTACGGCACCAACTGGCCGGTAGCCCGGTCGATGTCCGGGTGCTGAGTCATTGGAGCAAACCCGACGGTCACGCCCCGGGACTCACCGTCGTGGCTACCAGAACCGCCGAACCCGATCGGTGGATTCCGCAGTACCTGTGGGAGCTGGGCGACCCGTACCTGGTTGTCCGGGCCGACCACGACCGAGCCAGCGTCGGCCCGTTGGTGATGCCGCAGAGCACCCCCTGCCTGAACTGTGCCGACATGATTCTGGCCAGGACCGAACCACGCTGGTGGCACTACGTGGTGTCCGCCTCCCGCCGGATCGCCGAGCCGGACGCACTGATGACCAATGTGGCGGCCGGCCTCGCAGCCATCCAGGTCCGCGCCTTCCTGCGTGGGCAACCCACCAACGCCCTGGGCAACATCCTCGAGCTGTCCTCGGACGACTGGACCTTGCGCGTACGACGATTGCGCGCACATCCCCTGTGCCCCTGGTGCGGGATCCCCGACGTGTCGGCCGCCTGAGTGACCCACCCACGCTGGCTCTGCCCCTCGGCGGGCAGAATGGCGGCATGGCAGGTGACAAGGAGCAGGATCGGTCCGGGCGTGGGCTCAGCCGCAATCCGTGGGCGCGCAGCGCGCGGTTGCTCCGACTCCCCATTGGTGCGGCCGCCCGGACCACCTCGGGACTCGGCCGCCGCCTGACCGGGGCCACTGCCGCGCAGGTCAGCAGCCGCTCCCGCCAACTCGCCGCGCAACAACTGTTCACCGTGCTGGGTGAACTCAAGGGCGGCGCGATGAAGTTCGGCCAGTTGCTCAGCGTGTACGAGGCGATGCTGCCCGAGGAGATCGCCGCCCCGTACCGCGAACATCTGCGTCGCCTGCAGGATTCGGCGCCGCCGATGCCGGCCGCCCGGGTGCATGCCGTGCTGACCCGCGAGCTCGGCCCGGGCTGGCGTATGCGGTTCTCTCGCTTCGATGACCGCCCCGTTGCGGCGGCCTCGATCGGTCAGGTGCACCGGGCCCAGTGGGCCGCGACGGGCGCGGAGGTGGCGGTGAAGGTGCAGTATCCCGGCGCGGACGAGGCTCTGCGTTCGGACCTCAAGCAGTTGCGCCGACTGGGCCGTCTGGTCGAACCCTTCGCCGGTGCCATCGACATGGGGCCACTGATCGACGAACTGACCGAGCGCATTTCCGAGGAGCTCGACTACCGCATCGAGGCGGTCAACCAGCAGCAGGCCGCCGAAGCGTTCGCCGATGATCCGGAGTTCTGCGTGCCCGGCGTGCTCGATCACACCGTTCGGGTGATGGTCAGTGACTGGGTCGAAGGTGCTCCGCTCGGCACGGTCGCGGCCATGCCACCGGTCGAACGCAACGAATGGGGGTTGCGGTACGCACGCTTCCTGTTTGCCGGTCCCTCCCGCGCCGGGTTGTTGCACGCCGATCCCCATCCGGGCAATTTCAAGGTGCTGTCCGACGGCCGACTCGGCGTGGTCGACTTCGGCCTGGTGTCGCGGATGCCCGAGGGATTGCCGCCTGCCATTGGCCGCCTGCTCAGCCTCGCGCTCGGTGACGACGCCGGCACGGTGGCCGCGGGCCTCCGTACGGAGGGGTTCGTCGATGTCAGCGTCGACGCTCAGACCCTGCTGGAGTTCTTGAGTCCATTCGTCGAGCCAGCCCGGCGGCCGAACTTCCACTTCAGTCGGGCCTGGCTGCGTTCGGAGTACGAGCGGGTCCGGGCCTCCTCAGGCCGCAGCGACATCGGCAGCCAGATCAACCTTCCGCCGGATTACCTGCTGGTGCACCGCGTCTGGATGGGCGGCATCGCCGTTCTGGCCCAGCTCGACGTGCACGCCGACTTTGGTGCCGTCCTCACCGAGTTCCTGCCCGGCTACCAGCCGGACCGGGCCATCTGAGCGCCGGGCTGCCGGGCGAGAAGTTCGGTGACACAGCACTGGCTGTGCCACCGAGGATCCCGCCCGACGGGCGCAACGACGTCCGAGGCGCACTGCGAACCGAACCGACAGCCAGTCGTGCGCGCCACGACTGGCTGCCCGTTCGTCCCGTTCAGCCCACTCGTCGGATCAGTGACGCACGTGCGTCCCGACCGGAATTGCTCTCCCTGGCATGTCCGGAGGATGTCTCCCACTGGGGAGTACCGCCGGTTCACGCTGCCCGCTCCGTACGATCCCGCTGAGCCGCTGCGGGAGCCATCACAACCTGCTCGGGCAGCGGGTTCTTCCGCGGACGACCCCGAGGCCGCTTGCGGGCCACGACGATGCCGTTGATGAACAGTTGCCCACCCCAGACACCCCACGGCTCACGCCGCTCCAGGGCGCCGTCGAGGCACGCCTGCCGCAACGGACACGAAGCACACAGTGCCTTGGCCCATTCGACATCTGCGGGTGACTCGGCGAAGAACGCCTCGGGGTTCACCTGTCGACACGGCAGTTGATCCATGACGTCCATCCGAGCCGCTCCCGGCATTCGGTCGCGCTCAGACAGTGCGGTTTGCATCACCACACACCTCCTGTTGTTGTTCCTTTGCTGGCCACCTGCTGGTCCTGCTGGCCGGGAAACACAAAGGCCGTGAATCCCGGTTCGTTCGTGGGATTCACGGCCTGGAGGCTCCGATCAACTGACTAGATCGGTGGGCTCCAGGAGGGTCCCGAACGAGGGTCGTACGTGCCGAAATCGGCGGTCTTGTCACCGACGTGCTTGCCGAACATTTCGACACCGGTCCCGTTGCCGCCGCCAAAGTTCGGTGCGAGCGGAGCGGTCACGGAGTCACGGCGGGCAGCCGGGCGCGAGGTGGCCTCGGTCAGGACGACCGCTGACAGGACGTCTGCGGAGGTGGTGACGGAGGTGACACCGAGGGCACGGGACGACGGCATGGCATCGCACGCGTACCAGCGCGGCTGCTCGGCAACAGTTGCGGTGGTGATGATTGCTTCCATGTCTGCGTCCCTCCTCTCGGTGTTGATCTTGGATGTCGGTCCAAGATCAAGTGGTGGTCATGTACGTGGCGCAAGCCGACCACTGAGATCCGATGCAAGATCAAGATCAGGGGTCGGCGTACGAACCGTGCTACACACTATGACCCCGCCACAGCAGGGGCAAACGATTTAGCCATCTTTCTCAGAACTTCTTTCAGACCGCGCATTGTCGACGATGGTCAGGACGTGTTCGCCGTACTTGTCGACCTTGACCCTGCCCAGTCCGTGGATCTTCAGCAGACCCCGCTCGTCTACCGGTTCGGCCTCGGCGAGCGCGGTGAGGGTGGCGTCGGTGAAGATGCAGTACGCCGGCAGTTTCTGCTCGGCCGCCTCCTGGCGGCGCCACTCCTTCAGCAGATCCAAGAGTCCTTCGTCGTACGTGGGGTCGCAGCCGGTGTGTCGGCCCAACTTGCGCTCGGCCGCCGACTCCAGATGAAGGCCACCCCTGCGGCAGGTCTGGGCCTGGGCCGTCCGGCGCTGCTGACGGGTTCGCGAGGCGGTTGCGCCACCGCCGCGGATGCTGACGGACTCGGCCGGACGCAGCGTGTCGAGGAATCGCGACGGATTGCGCTTGTTGCCGCCGTTGCGACTGCGCGACCAGGAAATCTGGAGGTGCTCACGAGCGCGGGTGATGCCGACGTACAACAGCCGTCGCTCCTCGGCGACCTCGGCCGGCGACTGCGCCAACACGAACGGCAGCGTTCCCTCGTGAACACCCACCAGCGCGACCGCGTCCCATTCCAGCCCCTTGGCCGAGTGCAAGGTGCCAAGGGTGACGCCTTGAGCCGAGGGCACCTGCTGGGCCTCCGCGCGGCGGTCGAGCTCGGCAGAGATGGCCGCCAGGTCGACCGACGCGTCGGCGGCGACGAGGTCGTCGGCGACCGTCAGCAGGGCCGCCAGGGATTCCCATCGCTCCCGTACGGCGCCGGCACCGGTCGGCGCCTCGGCGCTCCACCCCAGGCCGGACAGCAGTCCGCGCATCCGTGCCGAAGCTGATTGTTGGGCGGTCGCCTGCGCCGACCCCACGACATCGGTGCCCAC
>JAKDKP010000161.1 GCA_030453285.1 Propionibacteriales bacterium | reverse complement strand
CAACCGAGATGCTTGGTGGCTTCGCGCCGACTGAGGGGAGCAAGATCAGTTTGTTCGACGTATTCCCGTACCCAGTTCGGCTCGACCCGGGCATACTGCCGCAGCGCCCACCCGATCGCCTTGCGGATGAAGAAGTCGTCGCCGTACGGGCTGCCCGGCAGGTTCGCGGCCACACAGTCGACCAGCAGAGTCCGGTCGGTCCGCTCCCGCGCACCCAGTTGGCAGAGAATCGCAGCCCGGCGTACCCACAGGTCGTCGGCGACGGACCAGGCTCGCATGATCGGTGCCGCACCATGATCACCGACCACCACTGGACAGACGAGGTGGCTGGCGACGTCGTCGACCAGGTCCCACCAGGCGCCGACGCTGATCAGGTGTCGATGCAGCGGCAACGCGCCACGGTCGAACCAGTCGCGAGCCCGGCGGTGCCCGGCCAGCGCGATCGCTGCGTAGCGCTGCTCACGATGGGTGGCCTGGTCGTACAGGGCCCGAACGGTCGCCTCGTGGTTGGCGCGGTTGGCGAAGCAGACCGCGGCCGTGGCCAGCAGCGGTCGCAGCGTACGGGTGAGCTCGGCACTGGTGAGTCCGTGGAAGGGCAACGCCGACTTCATGTACCGCCGTTGCTGGACGGCACGATCGGTATCACCAGCCGCGATGAGCGTCGTACGCAACGTGTCGATGAACTGCCGGTCCACCGCCATGGCGGGCTCAGACGTCGGGTGACTTCGGGCTGACGGCCGCCGCACGCTGCTGGCCCGAGGCGTCACGAGCCGACGCCTCATACCCGACAGGGACCCTCCCCAGACGCACATCCTCGGCGGACGGCAGGTTGCTGTCGATCCGGGAGACATGCTTGCGCATGTTGCGGTACAGGAAGTACACCGCGACGAACATCAGGATCAGGATGATCAACGGCACCCATCCGGCCACGACGAGGTTGGGGTCGACCTCCAGCAAGAGCATGCCCACAGCGTACGCCTGATCCCTCACCGTGGCTCCGCCGCGATGCCGGCGAACAGATCATTCTCCGGGGTGGGCGCCTCGATGCGGGCCTGCACCAGCTCGAAGTCCTCGGTCGGCCAGGCCTGCTGGGCGACGTCCAGCGGCACGGCGAACCAGGCACCGTTGGGATCGACCTGGGTGGCGTGCGCAAGCAGTGCCCGATCCCGTACGCCGAAATGATCACCGCACGGCACCCGGGTCGTCATCCGCGCCTCCCGCTCGGGGTCGGGTGGCCACTTCTCCAGCCGTTCGGCGTACGGGGACTCCAACCCGCGCGCGGTCATCGCCTCGTCCAGGGCGACGAACCGCTCCCGATGGAATCCGAGGTGGTAGTAGAGCTTGTCGGCTGCCCACGGCTCCCCCAGTTCGGGGTGGGTGTCGGTGGCGGCCACCTCGAACGCCTCGACGCTGATCTTGTGGCACATGATGTGATCAGGATGGGGATAGCCACCGTTCTCGTCGTACGTGGTCACCACGTGTGGGCGGAACTCCCGGATCACCCGCACCAGCGGCAGCGCCGCCTCGGCGACGTCCTGCACGGCAAAGCAGTCGTCGGGCAGTGGCGGCAGCGGGTCTCCCTCGGGCAGGCCGGAGTCGACGAACCCGAGCCACACCTGGCGTACGCCCAGGATGTCGCGGGCCCGCTCCATCTCATCGCGGCGGATCTCGGCGATGTTGGCCAGGATGTCGGGTCGGTCCATGGCCGGGTTCAGGATGGAGCCACGTTCGCCACCGGTACAGGTGGCCACCACCACCTCGACGCCTTCCTCGATGTAGCGGGCTGTCGATGCCGCGCCCTTGCTGGACTCGTCGTCGGGATGGGCATGCACGTGCAGGAGACGGAGTGGTTCCCCGGCACGGTCGAGGCGGACGTCATGGGTCATGCGCCCAATCTTGGCGCAGCCGACACCGGTGACCGAAATCTGCCCACGCCCACGCGCTCCTGGTCGAGCAGGTGATGGGCACTGCAGACGACGCGGATTCCGGACAGGGATTCAGCAGGTACCGTGTCCGACATGAGTGGTACGCAGCTGGCGGATGATCCCGGTGTTCGCCTGGCTCGACGCTACCCACCCCCACGGACGCCTCGGAAGGTGACGATCGGGTTGATCGCTCTGGGCGCAACGCTCGCCTTGGCGATGGTGATCTGGCTCGGCGTCGACAATGCCAGCAAGCCCGTGGAGGGACGCATCAACACCTGGACCATCACCTCCAACACGTCCGCCGAGTTCACCCTGACCGTTGACCGGGTCGATCCGGCCAGGCCGGCGATGTGTCGGGTGATTGCCCAGGCCGACAACTTCGAGCGGGTCGGCGAACTGGCCGTTCAGGTGCCCCCCGGTGATGACCGGTTGACCGAGGTCGCCGACCAGTTGAAGACCTTCCGTCGTGCCACCTCGGTGTCACTCGACCGATGCGAAGCGCTGCAGTGATGCCGCTGGAGTGAGTCGGAAGTTCGGGGCTACTGATGGGCAGGCGTGCCGACCGAAAGGTTGGTAGGCTCTTGCGATGGCTGAAAACACCCAAGAGACCGTCTGGCTCACCAAGGACGCACACGAGAAGTTGACCCAGGAGCTCGAACACCTCAAGACCGAGGGCCGCGCCGAGATCGCCGAGCGCATCGCGGCTGCCCGGGATGAGGGCGACCTGAAGGAGAACGGCGGATACCACGCCGCTCGTGAGGAACAGGGCCAGCAGGAAGCCCGGATCACCCAGCTCGAGGATCTGCTCCGGCACGCCGAGGTCGGCGAGGCCCCCGACAACCCGAACGAGGTGTCCCCGGGCACCGAGGTCACCATCGCCTTCGACGGTGACACCTCCGACACCGAGACCTTCCTGCTGGGCTCGCGCGAGGTCCTCGGCCTCGACGACGCCGTCGACGACATGCAGGTCTACAGCCCGCAGTCGCCGCTGGGCTCGGCCATCCTTGGTCGTACGAAGGGTGACTCGGTCTCGTACGAGGCGCCGAACGGCAAGCCCATCAAGGTCACCATCATCAACGTGAAGCCCTTCACCGACTGACCCGGTCCGCGCCGGGCTGAGGCCCGGTACCTCAGCCACGCGACAGGTCCCGCACCCTTGGGTGCGGGACCTGTTGCGTATCCTGAGTTGTTGCCCGTCTCAGGTCCTCCGTTGTTGCCCGTCTCAGACCGACTGTGGCCCGATCCGGATCGTGCCGTGGCCCATCATCACTTCGACATCGAGGCGGGCGTTGCCGTTGCCCATCACGACCTCGTCGCCGGCACCGGTGTGTCCGCCGGACCAGGACACCTTGCCGAGCTGGGCATCGGAGCGCACGGTCACGTTGGACCGTTCGCCCAGTTCGACGACCAATAGGCAGGACTCCCCGCGGATCCGGGAGCGCCCCTGGGTGATGGTGCCCTCGACGGTGGCCCGCCCGGCCTGGAAGAGGGCGTCGCCGATTTCGCTGACGCCGCCGATCCGGGTGGCGCCAGCCGTCACCCGGACGTGTCCCAGGTACGGCACGTGTTCGGTGGTCAGTCCCCCCGAGGAGATCTCGCACTCCACCAACAGGGCGGGGTTGACCCGTACCACCAACTCCTTGCCCGCCAGCACACCGCGCAGGTCGCCGAGAGTGCGCGAGCGCAGCATGTCCAGGCCACTGACCTGCGGCCGGAAACTTCCCTCACTGGTGATCTCCAGGACGACACCGTTGCGGCGCAGGGTGTGCGGTCCGTCGATCGAGACGGTGGGGACACCGGGGTCACCGACGATCTTGATCCGACGGCCGGTGGCGCGCAGGCTCAGCCGCTCGACACCCTTGGCGCCGGGGGCAGCCGAGCGTCTGGCACCCGGTCCGAAGGCCTTCGGCGGTGGAGGTGGCGCATAGCGCGGGTAGCCGTTGTCGGCACCCGTCGCCGGCCCCGCGGCGGAGGGACCGGAGGCCGATTCCGCAGCGAGGTCGTGATCGCTGGGTTCGAAGCCCGCCCCCGGTTCGTTGAGGCGGTCGATCCGCCGTTGCGCCTCGGCGGCATCGATCCGCCCGGCGGCGAGGTCTTCGAGGATGGCCGACATCTCACTCATGGTGACGAATATATGGGGCACCGCGAATCCGGGGTCCTGCGGCACTCCCGCTCACCTCGACTCGCTGGTCCCTACAGGCGGCCGATCAACGGCTCACGTCGCGAATCAACAACAATGCAGCCCGCCCGCTCGCTGCCCATGCACAACCTTTCGGCGCGATGGCACATTATGTCTACCGTCCTGACCTGATGACCCGATCGGAGTTCTCGTGACTCGCCCTCTCCCCTTCCGCACCGTGCCTGTCATGGCCGCCGTGCTGGTGGCGCTGCTGCTGGTCGGCTGCACCGCCGGCCCCGGCACAGCCGGCGGCCCGGCCACTGGTGCTCCGACCGGAGCTTCGACGTCGTCATCGACAACGCCGGCCCCGAGTTCGCCACAGAGCAGCGCTTCGGCCGAACAGGCCGCCGCACTCGAGGTGAGTGTCAAGGACAAGGCCTCCGACGTGGCGATCGACACCCAGATCAAGGCCACCGTCGGCAACGGGACGATCGACAAGGTGAAGGTCACCCATCCCAGCACCGGGCGCAACGGCAAGTTCCAGAGTCTGACGTTGCCCGGATCGATGAACGATGACAAGACCGCCTGGACCGCTGCCGAAGGTCTCGACCCGGGCGCGAAGTACACGATGGAGCTGGCGTTCACCGGAGCGGACGGCCAGCAGGTCACCGAGAAGCGGACGTTCCGTACCGCGTCGGTGTCGGTCAAGAACGAGGTCTTCCCCTCGGTCACTCCGCTGCGTGACGGGACGTACGGGGTCGCGATGCCGGCGATCATCACCTTCGACACCGCAATCAAGGACAAGAAGTCGATCGAGCAGCATCTGGTCGTCACCAGCAGTCCTCAGCAGGAAGGCACCTGGTACTGGGCCAACGACAAGGAGGTCCGCTACCGCCCCAAGTCGTACTGGAAGCCGGGCACCACGGTGAAGGTGTCGGCCAACATCAACGGCGTCAAGGCCGGCAAGGGTCTGTACGGTCAGACCTCCCGGACGTTCGGCTTCACCATCCGTAAGAGCAAGGTCGTCGACAAGGTCGATCTGAAGAAGAGCACCGTGAAGGTGTACGAGAACGACAAGTTGATCAAGACCTTGCCGATGTCGGCCGGCAAGGAGGGGTTCGTCACCCGCAGCGGCACCAAGGTGATCAGCGAGAAGCTGGACTCGACCCGAATGACCTCGGAGACCGAGAGTGTCGGCAACCCCGAGTACTACGACCTCGCCAACGTCCAGTATGCGATGCGGGTCACCCAGACCGGGGAGTTCTTCCACGCCGCCCCATGGAACGCCGGCAACATGGGGAAGCGGAACTCCAGTCATGGTTGCGTCGGGATGACCACCGACGACGCGTTGTGGTTGTACCGCAAGAATCTGATCGGCGATCCGGCCGAGTTCACCGGCAGCAAACGTACCCTCGACCAGGGCAACGGCTGGACCGACTGGAACGTCAGCTGGGACAAGATCAAGGAGAAGTCGGCCCTGAGCTGAACCGCTGCTGGCGCCCGTACGATCCGGTCGCAGCGGTGGCAGGATGGGGCCGTGAGCGCGCCCGGCATCAAGCAGTGGATCCGGACCCGGAGCACCTTGCCGCGCAGTGTTCTGGTGCTCTCGGTGATCTCGTTCACCGTCGCCGTCGGGTTCGGGGTGATGCTGCCGGTGCTGCCCGTCTTCGCCAAGAGCTTCGATGTCGGCACCTTCGGCGCTTCGGCGGTGGTCTCGGCCTTCGCGTTGATGCGTCTGGTCTTCGCTCCGGCCGTCGGACCCTTGATCAACAAGTTCGGCGAACGACCGGTGCTCAGCATCGGCATCCTCATCGTCTCCGCCTCCACCGCGGTGTCGGCGCTCTCGGAGAGCTACCTGCAGTTCCTGGTGCTCCGAGGCGTGGGTGGCATCGGGTCGGCCATGTTCACCGTCTCCTCGATGACCTTGGTGCTGAACACCGTCGCCCCGCAGATCCGCGGTCGGGCGGTCAGTCTCTATCAGGGCGGGTTCCTGCTCGGTGGCATGGCTGGCCCGGCAATCGGTGGTCTGTTGTCG
>JAKDKP010000160.1 GCA_030453285.1 Propionibacteriales bacterium | reverse complement strand
GCGGGACACCGCGTGATCGCAACCGGGCTCGCACCATGGCCGAGATCACCCGGATCGGCCGCGAGCATCTGGCTGCCGACGGTGCGGCAGCTCTCTCGCTGCGCGCCGTGGCTCGTGATCTGGGGGTTGTCTCCTCGGCGGTGTACCGCTACGTCCGCAACCGTGACGACCTGCTCACCCTGCTGGTGGTGGACGCCTACGCGGAGCTTGCCGGCGCGGTGGAGGTGGCCGTGGCCCCGGTCTCGGTCTCGGTCGAGGCATACACCGAGCGATTCAGGGTGATCGTGCGCACCGTACGGACCTGGGCGCTGGCCGAACCGGCCCGATGGGCACTGCTCTACGGCAGTCCGGTCCCCGGTTACGCCGCGCCTGCCGAGCAGACCACCGAACCGGGGACCCGAGTGATGAGGCGCCTGGTTGAACTGATCGACCGGGCCGCGACCGACGGTGTGGTGGTCGCCCATCCCGCACCAGTGCTGGGGAGGAAGTTGGCTGCCGATCTGCGTCGGATCCGCCGCGAGTTCGGTCTCGGTGCCACCGATGACGCGCTCCTGGCGCGGGCGGTGATGGTCTGGTCGTCCCTGCTGGGTGTGATCAGTGCGGAGGTGTTCGGTGCCTACGGCGCGGTCTTCACTGCACCCGATCAGCTCTTCGAGCGCCAGGTGGCCCTGCTGATCGAGACCCTCGGCCTCCCTCAGTGAGATAACTGGGGTCAAGGTGCCAGATCGGGACGATTTGTTTGGACTTCGCAGGATTTGACCATAAAGTTCGTCTCATGACTGAACTTCTTGACGCCCCTGTGGTCGGCGCCGACCAGGTCCATGACGTCCTCGCGCGCAGCATCCTGGCCGACGGCATGGATCTCGTCCTCGACCTCACAGCTTCGCGCGGCTCGCGGTTGATCGATGAGCGTGACCAGACCGGCTACCTCGACATGTTCACCTTCTTCGCCTCCAATGCCTTGGGTATGAACCATCCGGCGCTGGCCGACGATCAGGAGTTCCGGGACCGGATCGGTGCCGTGGCGGTCAACAAGCCGTCGAACTCCGACGTCTATTCGGTGCCGATGGCACGCTTCGTCGAGACCTTTGCCCGGGTGCTGGGTGACGCAAACCTGCCACACCTGTTCTTCGTCGAGGGTGGCGGCCTGGCTGTCGAGAACGCCCTCAAGATCGCGTTCGACTGGAAGTCGCGATTGAACGAGTCCAAGGGACTGTCGGCCGACCTGGGCACCAAGGTGATGCATCTGACCGGCGCCTTCCATGGTCGGACCGGCTACACGATGAGCCTGACCAACACCGATCCCAACAAGGTCGCCCGCTTCCCGAAGTTCGACTGGCCGCGGATCGAGGCACCGTGGCTCTCCTCCGATCTCGACGACACCGTGCGTCGCGAGGAGGCCACGCTGGCCGATGCGCGGCGGTTGTTCACCGAGAACCCCGACGACATCGCCTGCTTCATCGCCGAGCCCATTCAGGGCGAGGGCGGCGACCGGCATCTGCGGCCGGAGTTCCTGCAGGCCATGCAGGCGCTCTGCCACGAGTTCGATGCGTTGTTCGTGCTGGACGAGGTGCAGACCGGCGGTGGTCTGACCGGGACTGCCTGGGCCTACCAGCAGCTCGGCCTGCAGCCCGATGTCGTCTCCTTCGGCAAGAAGCTTCAGGTGTGCGGCGTGATGGCCGGTGGTCGGGTCGACGAGGTGCGCGACAACGTGTTCCACGTCAGTTCGCGGATCAACTCCACCTGGGGCGGCAACCTGACCGACATGGTGCGTGCCACCAGGATTCTCGAAGTGATCGAGTCCGACGGGCTGATCGAGCGGACTGCTGAGCTGGGGGCTCATCTGCTGGATCGTCTGCAGCAACTGGCCGAGAAGCACGAGGTCGTACGGGAGCCCCGCGGACGAGGCCTGATGTGCGCGATCAGCCTGTCCGATGCCGTACTGCGGGATGCCGTCATCGCCGAACTGTGGAAGCGCAAGGTGATCATGCTGGGCTGTGGCGTCGACAGCATCCGATTCCGGCCGGCGCTGACCGTCACTGCCGCAGAACTCGACGAGGCCGTCGAGGCTCTCGATCAGGCACTGACCGCAGTGTCCGACGGGCGATGAAAGCATCGGGTCTGGTTGGTTGAGTAGCATCGTGAGGAGTCAGCGAAGCGTGTCGAAACCCTCCCCGTACCACCAAGATCAACTGTTCAAGATCAACATCACCACGAGCACCAGGAGTACCGCGTGACCACCGACTTGACCTCCCGTAC
Source organism: Propionibacteriales bacterium (assembly GCA_030453285.1). Classification (GTDB taxonomy): domain Bacteria; phylum Actinomycetota; class Actinomycetes; order Propionibacteriales; family Propionibacteriaceae; genus Carbonicoccus. The sequence continues at coordinate 3,828 of JAKDKP010000160.1, read as the reverse complement.
GACCGATGCGCTGCGCACCCTCGGGGTGGACGTGGACGCCATCTCCGGCACTGACCTGGATGCCCGCAGCCCGCTCACGGGGGAGAGCCTCTTCGGACTCACCGCGGACTCCGCCGAGTCGACGGCACAGGCGATCGACGCCGCCCATCGGGCCCACCTCGAGTGGCGCGAGGTGCCGGCCCCGGTCCGCGGGCAGACGGTGGCCCGGCTGGGTGAGCTGCTGTCGGAGCACAAGCAGGCGCTGGCCGACCTGGTGACGGTCGAGGCGGGCAAGATCTCCTCCGAGGCGCTGGGCGAGGTGCAGGAGATGATCGACATCTGTCAGTTCGCCCAGGGCCTGTCTCGTCAGTTGTACGGCAGGACGATGCCCTCGGAGCGGGCCGGGCACCGGCTGCAGGAGAGCTGGCACCCGATGGGGGTGGTTGGTGTGATCAGCGCCTTCAACTTTCCCGTCGCGGTGTGGTCGTGGAACACCGCACTGGCCCTGGTCACCGGCAATGCCGTGGTGTGGAAGCCGTCCGAGGCGACCTCGCTGACCGCCATTGCCTGCACGGCGCTGCTGGATCGGGCGATCGCCGACACCGATGCCCCGGCCAACCTGGCCAAGGTGATCATCGGGGACCGTGTCATCGGTGAGGCGCTGGTCGATTCGCCGAAGGTGGCCGTGGTCAGCGCGACCGGCTCGACCCGGATGGGTCGCGAGGTCGGCCCTCGGGTGGCGGCCCGGTTCGGTCGCAGCATTCTCGAGTTGGGCGGCAACAACGCCGCGGTGGTGGCACCCTCGGCCGATCTCGCCGTGGCCGTACCGTCGATCGTGTTCGCCGCCGCCGGTACCGCCGGTCAGCGCTGCACCTCGACGCGTCGGCTGATCGTGCACGAGAGCGTCGCCGACGAGGTCGTCGACAAGCTCGCCACGGCGTACGACAGCTTGGCGATCGGTGATCCGTTCGAGGATTCGACGCTGGTTGGCCCACTGATCAACGCCGACTCGTACGAGCGGATGCAGGCTTCGCTGGCCGAGGCCAAGGAGCAGGGTGGTGACGTCGTCACCGGCGGTGAGCGGGTCGAGTTCGAGAACGCTCCCGAGGGTCACTGGGTGAAGCCGGCGATCGTACGGATGCCGTCACAGACCGAGGTGGTGATGAAGGAGACCTTCGCTCCGATCCTGTACGTGCTCACCTACACCGATCTCGACGAGGCAATCACCCTGCACAACGCCGTACCCCAGGGTCTGTCCTCGGGCATCTTCACCACTGATCAGATCGAGGCCGAACGGTTCATCTCCGCCGCCGGTGCCGACTGCGGCATCGTCAACGTCAACACCGGCACCTCGGGAGCCGAGATCGGTGGCGCCTTCGGCGGCGAGAAGGAGACTGGTGGCGGTCGTGAGTCCGGCACCGACGCCTGGCAGGGCTACATGCGTCGCCAGACCACCACGATCAACTACTCCGGCACGGTCCAGCTCGCCCAGGGCGTCGACTTCGGTTGAGGTTGCACGAGCGGGAGCGCAGGGGCTCGCAGAACGATCGGCGCGGCTCCTGGGTCCCAGTCGGCCGCGCGGTGCGCACCAGGTGGTCCCGCCAGAACCAGGTCGGCGGGCGGACTCGCTCGTGGGTAGGCTGGCGCGCGTGATTGATCCGAAGCTGCTGCGCACCGACCCCGACCGCGTACGGGCCTCCCAGACGGCGCGCGGCGAGGACCCCGCCGTCGTCGACGAGTTGCTCACCGCTGACGAGGACCGTCGGGCCGCGATCGGCGAGTTCGAGGCGCTGCGTGCCGAGCAGAAGGGTCTGGGCAAGCAGGTCTCACAGGCCCAGGGCGAGGAGAAGGCGGCATTGCTCAGCCGCACGAAGGAACTCTCCGAGCAGGTCAAGGCCGCCGAGACCCGGTCCAACGAGGCCCAGCAGCGGTTCACCGAGCTGCACGCTGGTCTGGCCAACATCGTGTTCGCCGACGTGCCGCTCGGTGGCGAGGACGAGGGCACCATCATCGAGACCCACGGAGACCCGCGCGACTTCGCTGCCGAAGGGATCGAGGTCCGCGACCACCTCGACCTCGGCGCCAGCCTGGGCGCAATCGACGTCGAGCGTGGCGCAAAGGTGTCCGGTTCACGCTTCTACTTCCTGACCGGGGTGGGTGCCGAGCTCGAATTCGCCCTGATCAACTACGCGATGTCCAAGGCGCTCGCGTACGGTCTCACGCCGGTGATCGCTCCGGCGCTCGTCCGGCCGGCGGCGATGGAGGGCACCGGTTTCCTGGGTCAGGCCGAGCAGGACGTTTATCACCTGCCCGCCGACGATCTCTATCTGGTCGGCACCTCCGAGGTCGCGCTGGCAGCCATGCATTCGGACGAGATTCTCGACGCGGCGAAGCTGCCGATGCGCTATGTCGGATACAGCCCCTGCTTCCGTCGCGAGGCCGGTTCGCACGGCAAGGACACCCGCGGGATCTTCCGCGTGCACTGGTTCGACAAGGTCGAGATGTTCGTGCACTGCGCCCCCGAGGACGCCGAGGCGCAGCACCAGCAGTTGCTCGCGTACGAGAAGGAATTCCTGACCGACCTGGAGATTCCCTTCCAGGTGCTCGACGTCGCCTCGGGTGATCTTGGTCTGAGCGCTGCCCGCAAGTACGACTGCTATTCGTGGGTACCCAGTCAGCAGCGCTACCGCGAGATCACCTCGGCCTCGAACTGCACCGACTTCCAGGCGCGCCGACTCAACATTCGGGCCCGCTTTCCCGACGGTACGGCGCCGGTCGCCACCTTGAACGGCACGCTGTGTGCGGTGCCGCGCACGATCATCGCCATCCTGGAGAACCATCAGCAAGGCGATGGGTCGGTTCGTGTGCCAGCGGCGCTGCAGCCGTTCCTCGGTGGTCGTACGAGCCTGACGCCTGTCGCGTGATCCCCGCAACTGATCATGGAATGAGTTGATCATGACCTCGCCCGATTGGCGTCCCCGCATGGTGGCCCTCGACATCGATGGCACCTTGGTGGACCACCTCGGGATCATGCCGGACGAGGTGCATGCCGCGGTGCGCCGGATCGTTGGCGCGGGTGTTCCGGTGGTGCTGGCGACCGGCCGTTCCTGGCACGGCACCCAGCCCGTGTTCGATCACCTGTCCCTGCCGTACGGGCCGGCGGTCTCGTCCAACGGGGCGGTGATCGTTGAGTACCCACCGCTGGCTGTCCGTCGCCAGGTCACCTTCGACCCGACCGATGTGATCAAGAAGGTGACGCAGATGGCACCCGAGGCACTGATTGCGGTGGAGGAGGTCGGGCGGGGCTACCGGATGACAGGGGCCTTCCCCGAAGGGGACCTCACCGGCGAGATGACGATCGAGTCGCCGGCGGACCTTTCCTCACGTCCGGTGACCCGGGTGATCATCCGTGATCCGGAGCGCTCCGACGCCGAGTTCGTCGAGTTGGCCCAGGAACTGGGGCTGCACGGAGTCTCGTACTTCATCGGCTACAGCGCGTGGCTCGACATCGCCCCGGAGGCTGTCGACAAGTCCACTGCCTTGGCCGACATCGCCACGGCGTGGGGGATCGACGCCCGTGACGTGCTCGCCCTGGGGGATGGTCGCAACGACATCGAGATGCTGGCCTGGGCTGGCCGCGGTGTCGCCCTCGGTGAGGCTCCTGACGAGGTCAGGGCGGCGGCTGATCATGTCACCAGCGACTTCCTGGCCGGCGGAACCGTTGAGGAACTCGGTCGCTGGTTCTGACAGTCCTGATGATGAAGAACTCGGTTCGGCAGACATCGATTGACCCTGCCGGATGACAAGCTGGGCGGCAGACGCCGGTCTCTTCGGCCCCTCCAGCGAGGT
>JAKDKP010000159.1 GCA_030453285.1 Propionibacteriales bacterium | reverse complement strand
CTGTGCGTCCAGGCCGGCGCGGCGGGCCGCCGCCATCAGCCGGGTCAGGGCGCTGTACAGGGTCGGGGTGGGATCGGTTGTCGAGGGCATCAGCTCTCCAGGTCCAACATGCTGCGTGGGCGTTCGGGCGCCTTCTCGGTGGTGGGGCGGGGTTGGCCGGCCGGTGATGCGGATGGGCCGGTCAATGGTGCCGGTGGGGACGATGAGGCCGGATCGGACGATACGGGCGCCTGCTGCCGGTCCGCGGCGTCCATCTCCAGCAACCCGCCGGTGCTGCTGGTGCCGAACTTCGACTGCAGGAAGCGGCCGTGGGCGATCAGTGCCTGGGCGTCGGCGCGATTGACCGCATCGAACACCTTGTCCATCGTTGATCCGAGCAGGTCCAACTGGTCGATCAGCAGCAGCAGCGAGGTCTTGCCGTTGTCGATCGGTCGGGAGTCGGCCCATTCGCGAGGCAGCCGCAGGTAGCCGCCCAGCGCTTCGGGAAGGTAATCGGTGGCGGTCGCCATCACCGAGTACGCCTCCGGGCTCCCCAGCCCGAGGTTGCGCAACCTTGGCATGGTGAGTCGTACGGTGTTGGCCACCCGCGCGAGTCGAGACCGCACCATCGGTGGCGCCTTCGCGTCGGCGGCCATCGCGACGACCTGGTCGAGCGCGGCCAGGATCTCCTCTTCGGTGGGCGGAGCGGGCGCGGTGAACGTGGGCTCAGGCTCCTCCTCGCCCATCATCCTGGCGATCCAGTCAGTGAATCCCATCGCGGCCTTGTCGGTCCCTTCGCGGTGTGGTGTGACGTTCGTCCGGGGTGTGGGTCAGGCCTGCTTCTCGATGTCCAGTTGACCCGAGGCCATCCGGGCGTCCTGCTTGCGCGAGCGGTCCAGGTATTCCTGCGACTTCACGACCTCGCCTTCCAGCACGCCGATCGTGGCGGCCATGGTGTCCAAGGCCTGCAGCTTGAACGTGTCGATCGAGTCCATGGTTTCGTAGATGTTCTGAAAGGCGGCCTGCAGCTGGGGCAGGCCGATGGTCGCTGAGGCCGCCTGCTGCTGGATCGCCGCAGAGTTGTCCCGGAGCATCTCCGAGGTGCGCTGGATCATGTCCGAGGTGGTGGTGTTCAGTGCCGTGATCTGGTCGAGCACCAGCTTCTGGTTGCCCAACGCCTGAGCCACGACGACGGCGGTCCGCAGGGCCGACACCGTGGTGGTGGTGGCACGGTCGACGCCCTTGATCAACTCGATGTTGTTCTTGATGATGATGTCGATCGCCAGGTAGCTCTGGATCGACACGGCGAGCTGGGTGAGCAGGTCCTGGTGTTTCTGCCGTACGTAGAACAACACGTCCTGCGCCAGCGCCTTCGCCTTCTCCGGGTCGGTCGACTGGAGCTCGGCGATCTTGGCGGCAAGTTTCGCATCCAACTGTTCGGCGATGTAGACGTACTGGTTCAGCCGACCCATGTTCTCCCAGAGGTGCTGCTTCTCCAGGTTGAGCGCCACATTGTCCTTGGTGAGCTCGTCCTGTCCGCTGCGCAAGGCGTGCAGGATGCCGTTGAGGTGGGACTGTGCCGACTGGTACTTGCGGAAATAGTCGGTGATCTGATCACCGAACGGGATCATGCCGAGCAGCTTCTTGGGCCCCCGTGCCTGGCTCGGGTCGAGATCCTCGACCGTCCGGCGCAGCGACATCAACGTCTTGCCGACATTGCCGGCCTCGGAGATGCCGCCCTCCTTCATCGCCTTGACCGGTTGCTGCAGCAGACGGTTGGAGGTCTCGGCCGCCTTGCGGATGTCGGCATCGCCCATGTTGCGAACGTGTTCGGTCTGGGCAGCGAACTCCGGAGAGCTGGTCTCGGCGCTCATCATCGCGTCGAGGAAGCCATCCACCTTGCTGTCCAGGGCCGGCACCGCACTCTGCTCGATCTGTGGTGCCATCGCCGGCGCCTGGGTCTCGGCGATCTTCTGCGGAGCGGCGGGCGCCTCCAGGGTGAGGACATTGCCCTTCGCCTGGACGCCGGCCGGCGGAGCCAACGGGGCGGCCGCGGCGGCCGCAGCACCCTGGTTCGGTGGGGTGGGGGTCGTCATGATCGATCAGACCTCTTTCGAAAAGGTGACACGTTGCCGCCCACGATACTCACCCATCGGAGCTCGTGTGGGTGTTGGCCACCGGTGAAGCGCCACAGGGGGTGCCACGCGGTGGGGCCGATGTCTGAACCGGCCGCGACCGAGACGCTCAGCCGGCCGTGGCCGAATCCGGGGAGCCCGCGGGGGTCGTACGGGGAAACCCTCGAATGCCGCGCCACACCAGTCGACTGACCAACTCGATCGCCTCGTCGAGCCCGATCGTGGTGGAACCGGCCGCCCAGTAGCGGGCGCTCACCTGGGCCACGCCGGTCAGCGAGATCGCCAGCAGTTTGGCCTGGTCGGGCGGCAGCTGGGTGTCCTCGGCGATCACCTGGGCCACGGCGTCGGCGATGTCCTCGTTGAGCTGGTTGAGGCGGTCGCGGACGGCCGGTTCGCTGGTCAGGTCGGACTCGAACACCAGCCGGAAGTCGGCGCGTTGCTCGTTGACGAAGTGGTAGAAGCCGCCCATCGTGGCCACGACCCGGTCGCGGTTGACGTCGGTGGTGGCCAGAGCGGCCCGGATGATCGACAACAGGCGCTCACACGACACCTCCAGCAGATCGACGTACAGCTCGAGCTTGGAGGAGAAGTGCTGGTACAGCACCGGCTTGGAGACCCCGGCCGCCTCGGCGATGTCGTCCATGGCGGCAGCGTGGAACCCTTTGCTGGTGAACACCTCGGCCGCGGCATCCACGAGCTGGCTGCGCCGCTGGTCGCGGGGGAGTCGGGCAACGCGGATCGAGGTCATTGGCGCATGCTAACCGACCGATCGTGGGTCGGTCCGCCGTTGCCGCCGGTGGCCTAGCGTGGCCCGGGTGGATGCGCAACGACTACGGGCCGCCTGCCTGGCCCTGCCGGGGACGTACGAGGACTTTCCTTTTGGTGAGGAGACCGCGGTGTTCAAGGTGCAGGCCTTCGCCGGAACACCGCGGGCCCGCCCGGGCCGGATCTTCGCCCTGTCGGGGTTGCACGTCACGACCCCGCTGACGGTGAGCCTGAAGTGCGAGCCGCAACTGGCGGTGGAACTGCGCCGTGACCACCGCGAGATCACTCCCGCTTACCACCTCAACAAGGAGCATTGGAACGGTGTCGACCTGACCGGCGCCTTGCCCGACGACCTGGTGCTGGCGATGGTGGAGGACTCCTGGGACCTGGTGGTGGCCGGGATGACGGTCCGCGAGCGGGCCAATCTCGACTGGGGCGGCTGACGGCCGCGTACTGGTCATGCCGGTGGTAGAAGCCTGGTTCAGCGTCTGGACGCGAACGCCCGGCGTCAGTTCCGGCCGATGTCGGGCAACGCTGGTGGATCGGTGATCAGCAGGTCCTCGGCCAGATCGCCGTGCTCGGTCACTCGGGCCAGCACGTCCTCGGGGCTGAACTGCAGCGCCGTCGGGTCGTCGACGGCAGCCACCTCGTCCCAGGTCAGTGGGGTCGCCACCCGCGGATGCGGTCGGGCACGCAGCGAGTAGGGGGCGATCGTGTTGCGGGCGGCCATGTTCTGGTTGTAGTCGAGGAAGATCCGGTTCGCCCGTGCGGCCTTGGCGACCTGGACCACGAACAGCTCCTTGTGTCGGCGGGACAGCCGGCTGGCGACTGCCTGCACGTAGGCGCGGGCGTCCTCGCAGGGTGCCGGCGCGATCGCCGCGGAGACCTGGAGCCCCTTGTTGCCTGAGGTCTTGGCCACCGGAATCAGGCCGTCCCCGGCGAGCTCGGCGGCGATGATCATGGCAGCTCGTGCATTGTCGATCATGGTGATTCCCGGACCGGGGTCACAGTCGACGACGATCCGGTCGGCCAAGGGATCGGCCTCTGCCGGCTCCTTGCCGGGCAGGGTGATCACCCCGTCGGTGTCGGGGGTGGCCGAACCGATCGACCACTGGGGCACGTGGAGTTCCAGCGCCGCGAGGTTCGCCAGATAGACCAGCGTGGCGGCGTTGTCGGCGGTCACGTACGAGACGACACCGTCGCTGGTACGGACCTGCTGACGACCAACCCAGTCGGGGCAACCGGGGGGCAGATTCTTCTCGTAGAACTGCATCGCCAGCTCGCCGACCCCGTCGGGGAACCGGATCCGGGTCACCGCGCGGTCGACGATGTGTGGCAGCAGGGTCGGTGCGATCTGCACGTAGTAGTTGATCACCTCGGCCTTGGTCCAGCCAGCTTCGGGGAACAGAACCTTGTCCAGGTTGGACAGCGACAGTTGTTGATCACCGACGGTGGTCCAGACATCGCCCATGATGGAGTCCTTCCTTCCCGCGGCCAGAACAGATGGTGCATGGCCACTCTAGGGCTCCGAGCTGCCGGACTAGGCTCATGGCCGGGAGATCCCGTACGGGCTCTCGTGGAGGAGGAGAGGGATCGATGTCACATCTGCCGCCACTGGTCGACCCGGTGGCTGAGCTGACCCTCGACGAGGTCCGGCGTTACAGCCGCCACCTGATCATTGATGAGGTTGGCATGCTTGGTCAGCGCCGGTTGAAGACAGCCAAGGTGCTGGTGATCGGGGCCGGCGGTCTGGGCAGCCCCGCGCTGTTGTACCTGGCTGCGGCCGGGGTAGGCACCCTGGGCGTGATCGATGACGACGTGGTGGAGGAGTCGAACCTGCACCGCCAGGTGGTGCACGGGCAGTCCGACATCGGTCGGACCAAGATCAGCTCGGCGGCCGACACGGTGGCCGAGGTCAACCCGTACGTGAACTTTGTCGGGCACACCGAGCGGCTGGACACCAGCAACGCCGTCGAGCTGTTTGGTCGATACGACCTGGTGCTGGACGGCACCGACAACTTCGCCACACGCTATCTGGTCAACGATGCCGCCGTGCTGGCCCAGATTCCGTACGTGTGGGGTTCGATCCTGCGATTCTCCGGACAGGTCAGTGTCTTCTGGGCCGAGCACGGCCCGCAGTACCGCGACCTGTACCCCGAGGCTCCGCCGCCCGGGCTGGTGCCGTCCTGTGCTGAGGGCGGTGTGCTGGGGGTGTTGTGTGCCTCGATCGGATCGATCATGGTCACCGAGGCGATCAAGTTGATCACCGGGATCGGCAACCCCCTGCTGGGGCGATTGCTGATCCACGACGCGTTGGAGATGACGTACCGGACCCTGGAGCTCAAGCCCGACCCGGAACAGAAGTTGATCACCGAGCTCGACGAATACGAGGCACTCTGTGGTCTGCAGGGCGCCGCGGGAGTCGATGCGGCTGACGGTGCGAGCATCGGTGTCGAGGAGCTGGCCGCCTGGCTGGCCGAGCGGGACCGGGGCGAGCGGGCGTTCACCCTGGTCGACGTGCGGGAAGCCGGCGAGCGGGAGATCAACACGATCCCTGGTGCGGTGCACGTACCGAAGGGCGACTTCCTCGACGGTACGGCGTTGGCGACCCTGCCACCGGGACTGTTGGTGCTGCACTGCCGCAGCGGTGCCCGCTCGGCGGACTGCCTGGCGGTCCTGCACGGTGCCGGCCGGGACGACGCGGTCCACGTCGATGGCGGAGTGAATGCCTGGGTGGAGCGGATCGACCCGAGCCAGCCCTTGTACTGATGATCAGCTCGTATGAGTGATCAGCCCACCCAGTGATCAGGCTCTGCGCTGACCTGGGGGGCGACAGACAACGAGCCCTCCGCCCGAAGGGGCGGAGGGCTCGTCGTTGGTGTTCAGCGAAGCTTCAGGTCTCAGATCGCGTTGACGCGAGCGGCCTGGGTCCCCTTGTCACCTTCGGTGGTGTCGAACTCGACCCGCTGACCCTCTTCGAGGGTACGGAAGCCGGAGCTCTCGATCGCGCTGTAGTGCACGAAGACGTCCGGGCCGCCTCCGTCGACGGCGATGAAGCCGTAACCCTTTTCAGCGTTGAACCACTTGACGGTTCCTTGCGCCATGACTTTCTCCCTTGACAAATACGTCGACGACCGCACCTCACGATCGTCACGCTGAACCATCGCAATCATGTCTCTGCGATGGTCCGCACTTCGGGAACGGCTTTGTGGG
>JAKDKP010000158.1 GCA_030453285.1 Propionibacteriales bacterium | reverse complement strand
CACGATTCTCTGCCCGACCGGCCGGGCGAGGGATCACGACCGGGTCGCCTGATCATCGTGCGCCCTGCGAAGTCCTCGTGGGCAGGCGATGCCGTTGATCATGATCGTCCCTTGAGTCGCCGTGGACGGCGAGATGCCCGCGCCCTGGGCGCCCATCTGGCCGCCCGGCCGCCGGTGCCCGACCGGGCCCTGGTGTCCGACGCCGTACGGTGCCGTCAGACATGGCAGTTGGCGACCGAGGCCGGAGCCACCGCCGGCGAGGTGATGTTCAGCACCACCGTGTACGAAGCCTCGGCCACAGACCTGCTGGGTCAGGTGTGCGCCAGCCCTTCGTCGGTGTCGAACCTGCTGTTGCTGGGCCACAACTCGTCGGTGGTCGACCTGGTGCGCCTGCTGGCGGCCCACACCGGCCAGCCCGACCTGTGGCATCGCATCGACCAGAAGTTCCCCACCAGCGCGGTCGCCACGCTCGCGGTGCCGGCCCCCTGGTCCGCGGTCGCCCCAGGCTCGGCCGAGCTCCTGGCGTACGGGGTCCCTCGGGGTTGACGCGCGAAAGTCCGGATTTCAGTGGCGGGCCGGCCGAGCGCCCCGCGTACCGGGGCCACGTCGGGGGCATCGACTCCCGGGTTTGGCACGCTCCGATCAACGCTAGGGTCGGCGCATGAGTGCTTGGCAACGCGTCGCCCGCGAGGTTGTCCGCGGCGCCCTCGACATCGCCCGCCGTCGGGTGCGGGCGAAGCGGGACAGATCCCGTCCCGCCACCGCGCGATCCGGCCAGTCCGCCAGATCCGCAGGATCACCTCCGGGCAAACGATCCGCGTACGCCGGTGACTTCAACGGGACACCGGACCTCTCGTACGCCCCCAACGACGACGGCGACGCCGACCCCGGTGAGGTCGTGTGGGCCTGGGTGCCGTACGAGGAGGACCACAACCGGGGCAAGGATCGGCCCGTTCTGGTGATCGGTCGCCAGGACGGCCTGCTGCTGGCGTTGCCATTGACGAGCAAGGACCACGATCGAGACGCCGCCCAGGAGGCCTCAGTGGGGCGCCGCTGGATCGACATCGGGACCGGGGGCTGGGACCGGCAGGGCCGCCCCAGCGAGGTCCGCGTCGATCGGATTCTGCAGCTCGACCCCGACGGCGTACGGCGCGAGGGCGGCAAACTGGACCGGCAGCGCTTCGACGCCGTGTCCGCCGAGGTACGGCGGTTCCGCTGAGCACGTTTCGACGCGCGCGTCCTCGCCTGCTCAACGACCGACCCTCACCCGGTTTACCCGAGCGGGAGGGGCGCCATGTCGACGCTGACCTTCATCGAGGACTTGGACGAGGTGGTCCAGATGATGCCGCGGACCGGGGCGACGTCGCCGTAGTCGCGACCCCAGGCGACGGTGGCGTGGGACTCGTCGCAGGGCCGATCGTTGGTGGGGTCGAGGTGCCACCAGAAGCCGGGGCGATCGGTGGTGCCGGGCAGCCAGACTGCCACCCAGGCATGGCTGGCGTCGGCGCCCACCAGCCGGGGACGTCCCGGCGGGGGGACGGTGGCGAGATAGCCGCTGACGTAGCGGGCCGCCATCCCCTGCGTACGCAGGCAACTGATCATGACCTGGGCGAAGTCCTGGCAGACACCGTGCCGGGCCGTCAGCACCTCCTCCACCGAGGTGGTCACCGTGGTGGACCCGGACTCGTACTCGAACTCGTCGTGGATCCGATGCAGCAGATCGATCAGTGCCTCACCAGCCGGACGACCGGGCGTGAAGGACGTCGCGGCGTAGGTGTGCGCCTCGGCCGGCAGGCTGATCCGCGGTGAGGCGAGCAGGAAGTCGTACGCCTCCCAACCATGATCATCATCCGGTCGGGCCTCGACCTCGACATCATCGCCACGGCGGAGCCGGAACTCCTCCCACGGCCTGATCATGGCGTCGGGGGGAGGCTCGACGGTGGACACCTCACAGTCGGTGACGGCCGTGATCACCAGCTCGGCGTGCGGTTCGACCACATGGAAGTTCGTGCAACTGTTGCCATACAGATCGACGCGGGTCGCCCGTTGCGCGGCCTGCGGCGACACGGTGACGTTGTGCTCGGTGACCTGTTGCCACGGCAGATTTCGCGGCCGCAGATGGAAGGTGCCGAGGCTGCCGGTGACGTCGCCGCCGGTGTAGCTGTACGTGGTGACGTGGGTGATCCGGTAGCGCCGGCCCATCAGTGTTCACCCCCGGCGTCGAACGAGATCGGCCTCGGCACCGGCGGGGGCTGCAGGTACTGCTCCGTGATCGCCTGGGCCAGTTGTTCGATCTGATCATGGAGCCGCACCAGCCAGTCGTTCAGGGCAGCTCGGGAGTCGGCTGTGGTGGCGTGCCCGAACAGGTCCGCGGTCCCCTCAGCCGCCAATCGATCGATCAGTTCATCGGCAATGCGCAGGGCGCGAGAGGTGGCTGATCCGGGGACCGCACGCAGGGCGTTGACGATCCGCCGCACACCGAAGGCGACCGATCGCGGGTTGCTGGCATCGAGCACGAGCAGGTCGAGTACGTCGGCGTGCCGCGGCCCTCCGGCATAGCGGCGACGGTAGGTGACGATGCTTTCGGCCGCCGCCAGGGTGGCCTCGATGATGTGCTCCTCGTCCTCAGGCCCGCTGTGCGGAACGAGGGTGTGCCGCAGCAGTGAGGACATCTGGAGGGCCCGTTCCACCCCACGGCCGGCGTCGAGCAGGTACCACCCCGAGTCGCGCACCATGTTCTCGGCGGTGATCCCGCTCAACGCGAGCAGTGAGGCAAGCACCCGTTCACCGGAGTCGGCGAGCTGATTGCCCCGGTCGAGGCGAGCCGCCCGCAGACCGGTGATCGCCCGGTCGATGCCGGCCAGCACCATCCACACGTCGGTACTGAGCTGATCGCGAACCCCCTGGGCGGCGTACGACAAGGCACCAAGACTGCGCGCAACGGTCCCCCGGCGACGACTGTCCAGCAGCATCGCGCGCAACTCGGCCGTGGGCTCGGGTGCGCCGCTGACGAAGCCCGGGTAGCTGGCGCTGAGATGGGTGACCGCCCGCAACAGGGTGTCCAGGTCGCCACCGGGTCGGACCCGGAAGTCCTGCTCGACCGCGACCCCCCGTACGGCCAGGACGAGACGCAGCAACTGTTCGGCCCGTTCGGCGTAGCGTCCGAACCAGAACAGGTCGTCCAGCACGCGCGGCACCATCGCCTCGCCGGGCTTGAGCCCGGGGTGGGCCATCGTGCCCTCCGACAGGTGCACCGTCGAGTCCGGGGCACCGGTGTGGCTGACCACCCAGACGTCCTTGGTCGCGCGCTGGCTCGGCACCACGGTGGCCTCGTCGCGCTCGGTCGGCATCACCTGGGCCAAGCCGCCCAGCATCGGCACATACGACTGTCCCTGCCGGATGGTGAAGCTGCGCAGCACAATCTCGCGAGGGGCGATGCGTACGGATGGGTCATCGTCGCCGCGACCGCTGCCGCCCTGACCGCTGCCGCCCTGACCGCCATCAACCTGACCGCCATCAACCAGGGAGGGTGCGGTCGACAGCGGCAACAACTCCTGGCCCACGAACCGGTACGGCTGGGCCTCGATCTGGTCGATCAGCTCCGCCCGCTGCTCGGGCGGCAGCATGGCACCGATGATGCTGCGTCCGTCGGAGCGGTTGATCGAGCGGATCACCAGCGAGTCGAGATTGTCCAACACCACGCGCCGGGACGCATCGGTGCCGCACCACAGGGTCGGCACCGAGGCGATCCGCAACTCCTCACCGAGCAGTTCGGTGCACAACTCCGGCAGGTACGGCAGCAGAGCGGGATTCTCCAGCACCCCTGAGCCGAGACTGTTCACCACACTGACGGTGCCGCGGCGTACGCAGTCGGTCAGGCCGGAGACTCCGAGTCGCGAGCCCTGCAGCAGTTCCAACGGATCAGTGAAGCCGGCGTCGACCCGCCGGAGGATCACGTCGACCGGCTCGTCGCGGCCGACCGACTGCAACCACACCCGGCCGTCGCGAACGATCAGGTCGTTGCCCTCGACCAGTGGGAAGCCCAGCAGGGAGGCCAGGAACGCCTGGTCGAAGGCGGTCTCCGAGTGGGCGCCCGGGCTGAGCACCACCACTCGCGGATCCTCGACCTGGCTGGGGGCGGCATCGACCAGACCCATCCGCATGGTGTGGAAGAACGGGGTGAGGCGGAACAGGTTGGCCTGGTGGTACAGCTCGGGCAGCACCCGGGAGACGACCCGGCGATTCTGCATGGCATAGCCCGCGCCCGAGGGTGCCTGGGTCCGGTCCGAGAGCACCTGCCACTCACCGTCGCGTCCCCGCCCCAGATCGGTGCCGGTCATGAACAGTTGGTGCGCACTCGGCGCCAGATCGACCCCGACCATCGGCCGCAGGTATTCCTCGTGACCGAACACCGCGAGCGCCGGCACCAGCCCGTCGGCCAGCAACCGTTGTTCGCCGTACAGATCGATCAGGATCCGGTTGAGCAGTTCGGCACGCTGCGCCAGGCCGAGTTCGAGCTGGTGCCATTCGCGGCCGTCCAGCACCAACGGCATCGGATCCAGTTCCCAGGGCAACGGGTCGGTCAACGGCTGCTCGTCGGCACCGTCGAGGTCTCCGGGCCACACCAGCAGGGGCGAGCGCGTCGGGGTGTAGGTGACGCCATCGTCCTCGAGCAGGCGCGACACGTCGCCCTCAAGCCGGCTCAGTCCGCGGTCGGTGAGTTCGGCGAAGGCGTCGACCAGCGGCTCCCAGCCGGGGCGGACCAATCCGTCGGCGGCAAGGCATTCGTCGTACGAACTCCCGGCTCCGTCCGTACCGCCGAGGTCGTGGCTCCTGCCGGGGTGGTAGCTGAGGTCGGTCATGCCGCCACCGGTCTTCCGGCGACCATCATCATGATCACTCAGTAGCGGTAGTGGTCCGGTTTGAACGGACCCTCGACGGGTACGCCCAGGTAGTCGGCCTGGACCTCGGTGAGTTCGGTCAGCCGGACCCCGAGCGCGTCGAGGTGCAGTCGCGCCACGTGCTCGTCGAGATGCTTGGGCAGCACGTACACCCCGGTCGGATAGTCCGCGGTCTTGGTGAACAGTTCGATCTGGGCCAGCACCTGGTTGGTGAAGGAGTTGCTCATCACGAAGCTCGGATGACCGGTGGCGTTGCCGAGATTCATCAGCCGACCCTCGCTGAGCACGATGATCGTCCGCTCCGGGCGTTCACCCTCGGCGGCGAAGGTCCAGGTGTCGACCTGCGGTTTGACGTTCGTACGGGTGACGCGCGAGTCCTTCTCCAGGCCGGCCATGTCGAGCTCGTTGTCGAAGTGGCCGATGTTGCCGACGATCGCCTGGTGCTTCATCCGGCTCATCTGGTCGGCGGTGATCACGTGGAAACACCCCGTCGCGGTGATGAAGATGTCGCCGACCGGCAGCGCCTCCTCCAGCGTGGTGACCTGGTATCCGTCCATCGCGGCCTGCAAGGCGCAGATCGGATCGATCTCGGTGACGATCACCCGGGCGCCCTGTCCACGCAGAGATTCCGCGCTGCCCTTGCCGACGTCGCCGTAGCCGCAGACCACGGCAACCTTGCCGCCGATCAGCACGTCGGTGGCGCGGTTGATGCCGTCGATCAGGGAGTGCCGGACGCCGTACTTGTTGTCGAACTTGGACTTGGTCACCGAGTCGTTGACGTTGATCGCCGGGAACAGCAGGGCGTTGTCGCGCTGCATCTCGTACAGCCGGTGGACGCCGGTGGTGGTCTCCTCGGTGACGCCGGCGATTTCGTTGGCGACCGCGATCCAGTCGACCGACTTGTCCGCGATGGTGCGCCGCAGCACCTCCAGCAGGACCTGGTACTCCTCGGGGTCGTCCTCGCTGGCCTCGGGCACGACGCCGGCCTTGGTGAACTCGACGCCCTTGTGCACCAGCAGCGTGGCGTCGCCGCCGTCATCGAGGATCATGTTGGGCAGTTCGTCACCCCAGTTGAGGATCTGCTCGGTGCACCACCAGTACTCCTCCAGCGTCTCGCCCTTCCAGGCGAACACGGGGGCGCCGTTGGGTGCCTCGGGGGTGCCGTCGCCGACGACGATCGCGGCCGCGGCATGGTCCTGGGTGGAGAAGATGTTGCAGCTCGCCCACCGCACC
>JAKDKP010000157.1 GCA_030453285.1 Propionibacteriales bacterium | reverse complement strand
GTTCGAGCTGGTCCAGCGGCAGCAGCACACCGAGATCGACGAACTGGGCGTACTTGGTGAGGTGATTGGTGAAGACGTCCGGGGCCTGGTCGGCAATGAAGCCCGCGGTCAGCTTGCTCCAGTAGTCGTCCCAGCCGACCTGGGTGATCCGGATCTTCAAGCCGGGATTCTGCTTCTCGAACGCGTCGGCACACTGCTGGTAGCCCGGTTGCTGGGCCGAATCCCACAGCCAGTAGTCGACCACCGAGGCGTCGCCCTGTCGTGCCGGCGTGCAGGCACCCCCGGTGAGCACCAGGAGCAGACCCGTCACCGCGGCGAGTAGGCGGCTCGCCCCACCTCGCGGTTGACGGCTGCCGTGCCGTTGACGGCTGCCTTGCGGTTGCGGGCTGCCGTGCGGTTGCGGGCCACCTCGTCGAAGTGGTCGGCTCATCTGCGTTCCTCTCACTTGATGCCCGAGAAGCCGACCGAGTTCACGATCCGCTTGGCGAAGGCGATGAAGACGATCAGCATGGGCAGTGCGGCGACCAGGGTGGCGGCCATCAGTCCGGACCAGTCGGGGCCGGTCTGCGGAGTCTGGGACTTGAACACACCCAGGCCGACGTTCAGCACCCGCGATTCATCGGTGTAGGACACCATCAGGGGCCAGAAGTAGTCGTTCCAACTCGTGATGAAGGTCAGTACGAGCAGGGTGGCCACCGCCGGCGCCGACATGGGCAGGATCAAGGTGAAGAACACCCGTACCTTGCTGGCGCCGTCGATCAGCGCGGCCTCCTCGACCTCCTTGGGGATGTTCAGGAAGAACTGCCGGAGGAAGAACACCGCGAACGGTGCCATCAGCATCGTCGGCAGGGCGATGCCCAGCAGCGAATCGACCAGCCCCAGTTGCTTGATCAACACGAAATTCGGCAGGTAGGTGAAGATGGTCGGCACCATCATGCCGGCCAGGAAGATGCCGAAGACGAGATTCCGTCCGCGCCACTCCAATCGGGAGAAGGCGTACGCGGCCATCGCCGAGAAGAAGGTCTGGCCGAGGGTGACCAGCAGCGCCACCACGATCGAATTGCGCAGGTAGAGCCAGAAGTTGATCGCCTGACCCGACCCGCCGTCGGCGATCGCCTCCTCGCCGGTCTGCCAACCGAACACCCGGGCGAAACCGGAGGTGGTGAAGTCGACCGGGAGCCAACTGTTGCTGCCGGCGTACAACGCGTTGTTGCTCGACAGCGCGGTGCGCAGCATCCAGTAGAACGGAAACAGCGTCCAGAGCAGGAAGAGGCCCATGAACGCCCACGCGATGACGGTGCCGATGCTCGGTCGCCTCCGTGGCCGAGCCTCGGCGTCGGTGGTGCTGGAGGCAGTGGAGCCGAGTGTCATGGTGCGCCGCCCTCAACCCAGGTCCGAGCTGCCGGCCCGGGTCAGTTTGTATTGGACGAGGGTGACCACCAGCAGCACCACGAGCAGGCCGACCGCCAGTGCGGAGGCGTATCCGAATTGGAAACGACCGAACGCCATGTCGTAGATGTAGAACTGCAGCACCCGCGATGAGTTCACCGGTCCGCCCTCGGTGGTGACGGCCACGGTGTCGAACACCTGGAAGGATCCGATGATGGTCATGATCAACACCAATGCCATGATCGGCCGCAGCAGGGGCAGGGTGATGGAGAAGAACATCTTGATCTCCGAGGCACCGTCCACCTTGCCTGCCTCGTACACGGTCTGCGGGATGGCCTGCAGGCCGGCGAAGATCAACAGTGCGGTGTAGCCGACGTGGCGCCACACGTTGATCACCGCAATGGTGGGAATGACGGTGGCGTCGTCGGACAGGAAAGGGATCCGCTCCAGCCCGAGGCCGGCCAGCACCTGGTTGCCGACCCCCAACTGGGTGTCGAGAATCCACAGGAAGACCATCGCGGCCACCACATTGGACACCAGGTACGGGGTGAGCACCAGCCCGCGCAACAGGCTGGATTGGGTGAGGCGTTGCATCATCACCGCCACCACGAGCGCCACAACGGTCTGCAGCCCGATGTTGATCACCACGTACAGCAGCGTGACGCCCATCGCATTCCAGAAGATCGGATCTCCGACCATCCGCAGGTAGTTGTCGAACCCGTTGAACTCAGCTGGGGTGAGCAGGTTGAACTCGGTGAAGCTCAGCCAAATGCCTCGGACGGTCGGCCAGCCGAGGAAAATCAGGAAACCCACCGTCGCCGGGGCGATGAAGAGCAGCGCCAGTCTGGTGTCGTCGCGGCGACGCGCTGGCGGCGGCCGATCGCTCGCCTGCGGTTGAGCCATGACAGATTCGGTCACGGACACGAACGACTCCTTCATTTCTTGGCTGGCCCCCGACGGCGCGGGCCGCCTCACTGTGTCACGAAGCACATACCGCTTCAAGGGAGCCGTTGCCCTTCGGAATCGGGGCATCGGTCGCGTTGGGATAGCGTGACGACAAATGTCTCTGAGTGCCGCGATCCCGTCCACGCCCGACCCCGATGACCTGTACGACGCGTTTGCCGGCTGGGCCGAGGGGCGCGGGACGACGTTGTACCCGCACCAGGATGAAGCCGTGCTGGAGCTGTTGGACGGCGCCAACCTGATCCTGTCGACCCCGACCGGTTCGGGCAAGAGTCTGGTGGCCACCGCGGCCCACTTCATCGCCCTGGCCGATGACCGGGTCAGCTTCTACACCGCACCGATCAAGGCGTTGGTGTCGGAGAAGTTCTTTGCCCTGTGCGAGGTGTTTGGCGCCGACAATGTCGGCATGGTGACCGGGGACGCGTCGGTCAACGCCGATGCGCCGATCATCTGCTGCACGGCCGAGATCCTGGCCAACATCGCCTTGCGCGAGGGCGCCGAGGCCGACGTCGGGCTGGTGATCGCCGACGAGTTCCACTTCTACACCGAACCGAACCGCGGCTGGGCCTGGCAGGTGCCGTTGCTCGAACTGCCGCAGGCGCAGTTCTTGTTGATGTCGGCGACGCTCGGCGAGGTGGACGCCTTTGTCGACGATCTAACCCGGCGTACGGGCCGCCGTACGGCCGTGATCGGCGGCACCGAGCGTCCGGTGCCGTTGGAGTTCTCCTGGTCGACCACGCCGGTGCACGAGACCCTGCAGGAGTTGCTCGACAACGAACGGGCCCCGGTCTACGTCGTGCACTTCACCCAGGCCTCGGCCCTGGAGCGGGCCCAGTCGCTGTTGTCGCTGAACGTGTGCAGCAAGACCGAACGGGCCGCGATCAGCGAGCGGATCGGCCACTTCCGGTTCGCCACCGGCTTCGGCCGCACCCTGTCCCGATTGGTCCGCCAGGGCATCGGTGTGCACCATGCTGGCATGCTGCCCAAGTATCGGAGGCTGGTCGAACAACTTGCCCAGGACGGGCTGCTCAAGATCATCTGCGGCACCGACACCCTTGGCGTCGGCATCAATGTGCCGATCCGTACGGTGCTGCTCACCTCACTGACCAAGTTCGACGGCACCAAGCAGCGGATGTTGCGGGCACGGGAGTTCCACCAGATCGTCGGTCGCGCGGGCAGGGCCGGGTACGACACCCGCGGCTGGGTGGTGGTGCAGGCTCCCGACCATGTGATCGAGAACCTGCGCGCGCTGGCCAAGGCCGGCGACGACCCCAAGAAGCAGCGCAAGGTGCAGCGCAAGCAGCCACCCGAGGGCCAGATCTCGTGGACCGAGGAGACCTTCGACCGACTGATGGCTGCGCCGCCGGAACCCTTGCAACCCAGGATGCGGATCAGTCACTCGATGTTGATCAACATCCTGGCACGGGAAGGGAACCCGGTCGCCGCGATGCACCAGTTGATCACCACCAGCCATCAGGACGAGGCCGGCAAGCTCCGGCTGCGCAAGCACGCCGTCGTGCTGGCACGGGAGTTGATCAGCTCCGGCGCCGTCCGCCGCCTGGAGCAGGCTGATCGGCACGGCCGCCGCTACGACCTGACCGTCGACCTGCAACGAGACTTCGCCCTCAACCAGCCGCTGGCCCCGTTCGCGTTGGCGGCCTTCGAGGTGCTTGACCGCGAGTCCGACTCGTACGCCCGCGATGTGGTGTCGGTGGTCGAGGCGATTCTTGAGGATCCGCGTCAGGTGCTCTGGGCTCAGGAGCGTCGCGCCCGCGGTGAGGCGATCGGTGCGATGAAGGCCGACGGGATCGAGTACGAGGAGCGGATGGAGCTGATCGAGGAGATCAGTTGGCCCAAGCCGTTGGAGGAATTGCTGACCCATCTGCTGGACCGGTATCGCGAGCATCACCCATGGATCGGCGAGGACGCCCTGGCACCGAAGTCGGTCGTCCGTGAGATGTACGAGACCGGCGCCGGGTTCGGCGAATACGTGTCGGCGTACGGGCTGTCGCGCTCCGAGGGCCTGCTGCTGCGCTACCTGACCGATGCCTACCGAACGCTGCGCCATTCGGTGCCCGAAGCCGTACGCAATGAGGAGTTCGACGACCTGGTCGAGTGGCTGGGAGAACTCATCCGGCAGACCGATTCCAGTCTGCTGGACGAATGGGAAGACCTGACCAACCCGACCCAGGACGTGCTGTCACCCACGGCACCGACGGTGGCACCGCGCCCGGTGACCGGCAACGAGCGCGCCTTCCTTGTCCAATTGCGCAACGCCATGTTCCACCGGGTCGAACTCATCGCCCGAGACCGCCCGGGCGTCCTGGCCGAACTCGAACAACGCAGTGCCGAACTCACCGACCCGCCCCAGAAGATGATCATGGACGCCGCCGGCTGGGCCGATGCGCTGGACGACTACTACGACGAGCATGAGTCGGTCGGAATCGGCGCCGAGGCACGTGCCCCGGCCATGCTGCAGGTGGAGCGGTCCGGACGAATCTGGGAGTTGCGGCAGGTGATCGACGACCCCGAGGGCAACCGTGACTGGGCGATCGAAGCCGTCGTCGATCTCGACCTGTGCGATGAGGTCGGAGCAGTCCTGATCACGAGTCGTGGACTTCTTCGGCTGGACTGACCACGACCCTCTCCTCCTGGGGTTAGGCTCTGACTCACCATTGAGAAAACTGGAGGATGTCCGATGACTACCCCACACCCGCTCACATCGTCGCGAGCGCATCGAGGCGCTGCGGTGATGCTTGCCGGATCCCTGCTCCTGTTGGGGGCCTGCCAGAACGGCGGTGGCGAACCGGCGCAGAGTACGGCGCCGAGCAATGCCGCCGAGTACGACCAACGTGGCCCGATCACTCTTGTCCGAGGCAAGGACGCGTCGGGTTACACGGCCAAGGATGTCAAGGCGTGGAATGACGCGAACCCGACGGAGAAGGTGACCGTCGTCGAGCTGCCGTCCGAGGCCGACGGGCAACGCGCCGCCCTGCTGCAGAATGCCCGGGTCAAGGGAACTGAGTTTTCCCTGGTCCGGATCGATGCCGTGTGGACCGCGGAATTCGCCTCCAACGGGTACGTCGACGAACTCACCCCGGCCGACTTCGGGCTGGATGAGTATCTGCCGACGACGATCGACACCGTCACCTACTTCGACAAGGTGTACGCGGTGCCCGATGCCACCGGCGCCGGGCTGCTCTACTACCGCAAGGATCTGTTGGAGAAGGCCGGGGTGGCCGCGCCACCCAAGACCTGGCAGGAGATGAAGGATGCCTGTGCGAAGGTCAAGGCGCTCCCCGAGGCATCCAAGATCGACTGCTATGGCAGCCAGTTCAACAAGTACGAGGGCCTGACGGTCAACCTCGGCGAACAGATCGCCTCGGCCGGCGGCAAGATGAGTGCCGACGGCAAGGCAACGGTGAACACCCCCGAGGCCAAGCGCGCCATGGAGAACCTGACCGGCATGTTTGCCGACGGGACCATCCCCAAGCGGGCCACCACGTGGGCCGAGGAGGAGGGCCGCCAGGCCTTCCAGAACGGCGAACTGGTCTTCCTGCGCAACTGGGCCTACGTGTACTCGATGGCTGCCGCCGACGACGGCTCGTCGAAGGTGAACGGCAAGTTCGACGTGGCGCCGCTGCCAGGCATGGACGGGCCGGGCACCTCAATGCTGGGGGGCAACAGTTGGGCGATCTCGAAGTTCAGCAAGAACAAGGGCACGTCGCGAGAGTTCATCAAGTTCATCAACGAGAAGGAGCGGATGAAGCAGCGGACCATCGCCACCACCGCTCCCCCGCCGTTGGAGAGCTTGTACAACG
>JAKDKP010000156.1 GCA_030453285.1 Propionibacteriales bacterium | reverse complement strand
CCTGGGTCGGATCGGACGCCAGGACACCACCGATCCGACCCAGGAAGCGGCTGAAGAACGGCACCCCACCGTCGTCGGACTGCACGGTCGGGAACAGGTGCGTGTTCGACCACCCGGGATGCGCAACCACCGAGGTCAGGTGCAGTCCGGTCGCCTTGGCGCGCCGATCCAACTCCAACCCGAACAACCCGCAGGCCAGTTTGGATTGGGCGTAGGCATTGCTCGGGCGGTACCGGCCCTGATCCAGCGTGGCGTCCAGGGCACCGGTGAATCGGTGCATGATGCTCGACAACGACACGATCCTGGCGTACGAGGAGCGCAGCAGAGCCGGCAGCAGGGCGTGCGTGAGCACGAAGTGGCCGAGATGGTTGACACCCATGTGCGCTTCGAACCCGTCAACGGTGACAGTGCGTTCCGGCGAGGCCACCGCACCGGCGTTGTTGACCAGGATGTCGATGGTGGCATCGCGATACCGCTCGCCAAAGGCCCGCACCGAGTCGAGATCTCCAAGGTCGATCTGCTCGATCGCCAGATCGGCATGCGGTGCACCCTTGGCGATCCGACGAGCCGCATCGGCACCCCGGTCCCGATTGCGTACAGCCAGGATCACCTTCGCGCCGGCCCCGGCGAGGACGCGGGCGGTCTCCTCACCGAGTCCGGAGCTGGCGCCTGTCACCACGGCGGTCCGCTGCTGAAGATCAACATTCATGGCCCGAGCCTAGGCGCAATCCGCGACCGAACGCCGAACGGCCCGGCACAGGGCCGGGCCGTTCGGGGATGGCGTGGGTGGGTCAGAGGCTGTGCCGGGTGCGGACGCCGCGCGGCTGCGGGCCGCTGGCGAAGTTGAGGTACATCGCGTCGGACAGGTTCACGATGCCACTGGCTGCCGGGCTGTTGGCCGGCACACCCCGCTTGCTGATCTGCCAGGCCCGGACGGCATCCCGGGTCTGCGCGCCGTACATGCCGTCCTCGACGACCCGGTGGCCGAAGTTGACCAACCCCGACTGGATGGCGCGCACCGAGTGGACCGACACCTTTTTGTCCGACCCGTAGCCACCCTTGGTGCCGGCCTCCCACTGCTGGCGGAAGTCGGCCCAGATGATGTCATTGGGCGGATTGTCCTTCACACGCCCCACCAACTCGGCCCCCTTGGGCAGATGGCTGAGCGAGCGGGCGAAGTCGGCCAGCAGCCAGACCAGGTTGCCGCCGTACCACGCCGGATCGAAGCCGTGGGCGCGGAGCCGCTCGCCGAGGTCCTTGTCCGAGATGCCGTACAGGATGACCTTGTCGGGGTTCTTGCCGGCCCCGGCAAACACCTCCGGGCTGGGATCGGGAAAGTTCGGCAGCGCTGGCGCGGGCGGCTTGTCACCGCCGCCGGACCATTGCGCCAGGGCATCGGACCAGGTGATGTAGCCGGGCCGGGGGAATGTGTCCCGTCCGCCGAGCCCGTTGCCACCGTCGCGATATTGCCCGACCTGCCGGGCGGCACCTCCGGCCAGGTGTGGACAGCCGATCCAGACGCCGTGGCCGTGGTAGCCCCAGGGTCCCTGTGAGGGATACCGGGGCCACATCGCCACCCCGGACCGACGCCAGGCCAGCACTTTTTCGTTGGTGTTGACAGTGCTGTAGGCCATGTCGATGGCCCCACCACTACCATGGGTTCCTTTGGAGGCCGCCACTCCGGTGGAGTAGGCCCCCTGGGTGATCAGACCGCTGAGGTCGCGGACGATGCCGCCCGCCTTACGCAGCCGGTCCTCAAGCATCGGCAGGGATCGCTTCATGCAGTCGCAGGCGCCGGCGCCATAGATCGTGGTGCGGCCGCCGGCCTGGGCGGTCGGCGCCACCGTACCGAGTCCGAGGGAGAGCGCGCCGGCACCGGCCGCGGCAAGCCCGCCGAGACGCAGCAGTCCGCGACGGTCGAGAGTTGATGTGTGTTCCTCATTGCACATGGGACAGAACCTTTCCGAGAAGGGGATTGAAAACTGCGGGCAGTCCCGGAAAGAAGCTCACCCTCCGACACTGGCTTGAGCTTGCTGCGGTACGGGGTCAGCCGACACCCGCGCGCGGTACGGGTTCAGGTTCCGGAAACACACGAGCCCGTGCCGGAAATTTTCCGGGACGGGCTCGTGGTTGTGTTCCCCGATCGTGGCGGGGGTGCCGTCAGCCGACCGGCAGACCTGCGGCGATCACCGCCGGCTCCTCCTCGCCGGTGGGGATGACGTCGATCCCCGCCTGGCGGCGGAACTCGGCAACGATGGCATTGGCCTCCTTGACTGCCTTCGACTCCATCTTGAAACCACGGAGCTTGCCATTCTTGTCGATCGTTCCGCCCACGTGGAAGGTGTTCAGCTCACCCGGGAGCGGAACGGCCGAGCAGCCATTCCACTTCTTGGCCGGCAGCTTGCCGGAGTCGAAGAACCTCAACACCTTGGCGTCGACGCACTCGGTGCCGTACGGGAAGGCGCCGTGGGAGCCCTCGTTGTCGATCACGATCCCCTTCGACTTCTTGAACTTCTTCATCGACGCCTCGGCACCTTCGTACGCGGTGGCCGCGTCGAACTCGGACTGCACGAACAACACACCGGGCAGATCCTTGTTCTTGGTCTCGGGGAAGCCGTCATCCTGGGCCGGCCAGAACGCGCAGGCCGGGATGGCCGCACCCATGCCGGTCAGCGGAGCCTTCTGGAAGCTCTCGGTCAGCTTCTTCTTCCATGTCTCGATGTCGGTGGTCCACTGGCCATCCTGACAGCGGATCGCCTCGAACGCCCCGTACTCCTGCGCGGTCTTCTCCTGTTCGGCCAGCTCACCGTTGTTGGCCTTCGCCGTCAGCTTGTAGTTGGCCAGGCCTCGGTCGAGCTGCTTGAGGGCCCGAGACTTCGCCGTGGCCGAGATGTCGTAGCCCTTGATCGTCGTCCGCAACGACGCCACGTACTTGGGCACCTCCTTCTGTGCCTCGTCGCCGAAGGGGTACCGGAGGTCCACGCGTGCATTCATGCCCTCACCGGCCTGCGTCAGGGCAGACACCCAGACGGCTGCCGTCTCGTACTGCGAGGTGTCGTACATGGCCTGGACGACCGAGCCGAAGCCGAGCATCAGGTTCACCGGGTTGTCGAAGCCGCCCGTGCTCTCGAACCGCTTGCGGATCTCCATCGGATCCTTGCCCAGCTTGTAGATCCGGTCGTTGCGGGCGATGTAGGGCAGCATCATGTCCTGGAACTGCCGATCACGGCTCGGCGGTTGCAGGTCCCAGGTCGACTCCAAGGTCGTGGTCGACATGTCGACCGAGGAATCCAACAGGAAGCGCTCGGTCTTGGACGGGAAGGTCGCGGCGTACGAGCCGCCCAGCCACGTCCCGTACGAGTATCCGATGTAGTTGAGCTTCTTCTCCTTCATCAGCAACCGGATGAAGTCCATGTCCAGCGTTGTTTGCCTGGTGGTGATGAAGGGTGTCAGTGGATTGTCCAGGCAGCCGCCGGCGAAGTCCTTGGCCTGCTGGACCTGGGTCTCGCCATCGGTGCGGTAGGTGCAGATCAACGGTGTGCTCTGTCCGACGCCGCGTGGGTCCATGCCCATCAGGTCGTAGGTGTTGTTCAGGTCAGGCGACCGGAGGGCCATCGCCGGGCCCCACTGCAGACCGGTTCCGCCCGGACCGCCGGGGTTGAGCAACATGATGCCCTTGCGCTGATTGGCCTTGGCTGCCTTGACCCGGCTCACCTGAACGGTGATGGTGTTGCCGTCCTTGGCATGCTTCCAGTCACGCGGCACGGTGATCGTGGCGCAGGACAGGTTCTTCACCGCCAGCAGCTTCTTCTGTGTTTCCGGAAGCTGGTCGGGGAACGAGCACGCTCCCCACTTCAGCTTCTGCTTGACCAATGCGGCCGGCGCGAGATTCTCCACGCGGGGTTCGTCGTACTTCGGGGCTGCCTCGGCAGCGGTGGGCGAAGCCGCCACACCACCGACCAGCAGGCCGCCGAAGAGGCCGGCGACGGTGAGGGCGCTCAGTGCTCGACGCACCACACCTCGCCCGACATTTCTGGGGGATTTCTCAGACATGGGGGAATGTCCTTTCACGGCGTCTCGCCATCGAGACGCACTCGGGTGCGGTCAAGGTACCGTCAGCCGCGGCTGCCGCGGAAGACCCACGAACCGGGGATGCGGGAAATCGCATTCCCGCTGCCCCGATCGGTATCACGGCACAACCTGGCGAGTATCACCGACGCTGTCGGTCAGACGCCAGACCCCCGCCGCTCCGAGGAACGACGGGGGTCCGGTGAGCGGGCAGCTGTTGTTCAGCCGCCGGCGAGCGCGGGCCTCACTCCACCTCGCCGGTGACCGGAGTGGTGTCGGGCGAGGCCTGCTGGGGGCTGACGGTGGCGCCACCGCCGGCCGGTGTCTGGTTGGACACCGAGTCGTCCAGACCGGCGAACTTGCTGACCAGCTTCTGCAGGTCGACGCCGGTGGTGTTCTTCAGCATCTCCATCGTCTGCACCACATTGTCGGTGACCTGCTTGGGCAGGGCGCCGGCGCCGTCGGTCGACACCACGGTGAGCTGATCGATCGACCCCATCGGCGAGGCGACCTCCTTGGCCATCTGCGGCAGCACCTCGACCAGCATCTGGAGCACGGCGGCGTCGTTGTACTTGGCGTAGGCGGCAGCGCGCTTCTCCATCGCCTCGGCCTCGGCCTGGCCCTTGGCCAGAATCGCGGCAGCCTCGGCCTCACCCTCGGCTCGTACGGCGTCGGCCTCGGCGACACGACGAGCCTTCTCGGCCTCACCGCGACGCTCGCCCTCAATGGCCTCGGCATCAGCCAGGGCCGTACGGCGGGACTTGTCACCCTCACCAGTCAGGCGAGCGGTCTCGGCGTCTGCCTGGGCGGCGGCGATCGCGGCGGCACGACGAGCGTCGGCCTCCTTGATCTCCGCATTCCGACGACCCTCGGCCTCGGCCTCGACGCGGTACCGCTCGGCGTCGGCCGGCTTGCGGACCTCGGTGTCGAGCTGGCGATCCTTCAGGGCCGCCTGCCGGACGGCCACCTTCTCCTGCTCGGTGAGGATCGCCTGGTCCCGGTCGGCCTGGGCCAACGGACCCGACGAGGCAGCGTTGGCCTGAGCGGCATCGGTCTCGGCCTTGATCTCGGATCGCTTCAGGGCCAGGGCACGCTCGGAGATCGCGATCTCCTGCTCGGCAGCCAACCGGGCCTGCTCGGCCGCCTGACGGGCGGCGGACTCGGCAACCGATGCGGTCTGACCGACCCGGGCCGCCTCGGGACGACCGAGGTCGGACAGGTAGCTGCCGTCGTCGGTGATGTCCTGGATCTGGAAGGTGTCCAGCACCAGACCCTGACCGGTCAGCGAGGTCTCGGACTCATCGGCGACGCGCTGCGCGAAGGCGGCCCGGTCGCGAATGATCTGCTCGACCGACAGCGAACCGACGATGGAGCGCAGGGAGCCGGCCAGCGTCTCCTGGGTGAAGGTCTCGATCTCGTCCTGCTGGCTGAGGAACCGCTGTGCGGCGGCACGGATGGAATCCTCATTGCCACCGACCTTGACGATGGCGACACCGTCGAGGTTCAGCTTCACCCCCTGTCCGGACACCGCACCACGGATCTGCACCATGATGCGACGGCTCGACAGGTCGAGAACGTGCAACTTCTGGACCAACGGAACGACGAAGACGCGGCCGCCCATGACGACCTTCTGGCCCGACAGGTCGGACGAGATCTGTCCGGTCTCGGGATTCTTGACCGCCTTGCGACCACGGCCGGTGACGATGAACGCCTGGTTGGGGCCGGCCACCTTCATTCGCGAGAAGATCAGGGCGATGACGAGGACGATGATCGCGACCAAGGCGATCACGATCACGATCGGATTGCTGGGATCCATCAGATTCCTTTGTTTTCAGCGGGCCGGTCGGCGGACGCCGGGGCGGGTACGAGGGGTCAAGCGGTCGATGCGTACGAGTCAGGTCGGGCAGGTCAGATCAAGGGGACCACCAGCACCGAGGTGGCCGACAGGATGGCGGTGATCTCCACCGCGGTGCCGGCAGTGATCGGCTCGGCCGATCGAGCATTGAGCTTGGTGATGTGGCCGGAGGCGACGACGCTGACCTCCCCATACCCGTCGGCCGGGATGGCGGTGATCGCGGTCCCCCGGTAGCCGACCAGAGTGGCAGTGTTGACATTGGACTCGTCG
>JAKDKP010000155.1 GCA_030453285.1 Propionibacteriales bacterium | reverse complement strand
TCGGCAAGAGTCTGGTTCAACGCCACGGCATCGCCGGGCTGCACGAGCCACTGCACCACCTCAGCCTCGGTTAGCCCCTCACCCAGATCGGGCAGTCGGAATTCGGCGATCAACGCTCTGCTCCCTTCACATCGCTGGCCGTACTGAGACTGTTCGGTCGCTCCAGCACCCGATCCACGGCATCCAGAATGCGATCGAGATCGGGCAGATGGAATTTCTCCAGCTTCGCCGGCGGGTACGGGATGTCGTGTCCCGTCACGCGCACCGGCGCTGACTCGAGGTACTCGAAGCAGAATTCGGTGATGCTCGCGATCACCTCGGCGGCGACATCGGGTGGGGTGGCGACGACGACCAGGCGACGAACCTGCGCGGTGTGGTCACCATCGTTGACGAGCCGGGCACCGAGCATGTGGACGAACCTTCCACCGGCAGCGGTTCCCGGCGGTCGTCGGCGGCGCATCAGCAGGCGCTGGGGCCGCTCCCCGACACCGAGGATCCCGAGGAGGAAGCACGAGGACGACCGTGGGCGGCCATCATCGGGGTCATGTCGGTGATCGTCCTGGTGGCGGTCGTGGGGTTGGTGCTGTGGCGCTCGGCCCCGGACAACGTTGGACCTGACGAGGCGGCCACGACCTCGGTCCCGCCGTTGGTCACCCGCCCTCCCGTCGGCATCGTGCAGGATCTGGAGTGTCGTCGTACGGCGAAGACCGTCTCGTGCACCTGGACCCGTCCGACAACTCCCGGCCAGGAAGGGCTCCGTTGGCAATGGTGGCCGACCGAGGCCCCCGAGGACCGGCACACCGTTGAGGAGCCCAGGATCTCCGACACGGTGCCGGGCTCGGGCTGCGTCACCGTCCAGGCGGTCGCCTCCGACGGCCGCGCCGGTGAACCGGTCACCGCCTGCCCGTCCGGCTGATCAGGGCCCCCGCGGCGGCCATCCTGTCGGCCGATCACCCCGTCGTACGCCCCACCCCGTCGTACGCCTCACCCCGTCGTACGCCGATCGTCGCCGCGGACGCGCGACGAGTTGGACTCCTCCTCTGGCATTGTTCACAATGTCTATGCCCAGTCGATTGCTGCCGGGCAGGTGAAATTGGCGTGAGAGAGGTGTGTCGTGCGGCTCAGAGGCAACAAGCCCGCAGTCAAGCCCCCAGCAGCCAACCCCGCAGGATCACGGCGCAGGACCTCCCGCACGAACCGCCGGCGGGCGCCCCGATGGATTCCGACCGCCATCGTGGCCGGCTTGGTCACCGCATTGGTGGTGGGGGCATCGGTCTCCAAGGGTTTCCCGTCCGCCGATGTGCGTCTGGACGACGGGTCGGTGTGGGTGACGAACTCATCCAAACTGATGGTCGGCCATCTCAATGCCGAAATTGACGAATTGAGTTCCGGTACGCAGATGGCCAACCGTGAGATCGATGTGATCCAGGATGGCGACAACGTTCTCACCCGTGATCTGACGACCAACCAGATGCAGCCGATGGACACCGCCCGCAAGGTGCTCGGCGGCGCGGTGATCCTGCCGGCCAATGCCCGCGTCTCGCTCGAGAACGGGGTGGCGGCGGTGTCCGATCCGGCCACCGGTCGTGCGTGGGCTCGTACGGTGGAGGGCATCTTCACCGTGGACTTCGGAAAGGCCAAGCCCGACTTCGAGTTGGGACCCGGTGGCCAGCTCGTGCTCACCGCCGATGGCGTACCGGTGGGGTTGGCGCCGACCCGACGTGAGGTGGTCCGCAAGGATGGGGACGGGTTCAAGACCGCCGCTGTGCCGTTCGAACTGGACCCCGCCCGCACCCAGTTCAGCCTGACCGGCGGCAAGGCGGTCGTCCTCGACGGCCGTGGCGGGCAGGTCTGGGTGGAGGGCGCCGATCCGGTCGCGGTCCCGCTTGCCGAGACGGCCAAGCTGGCCGCCCCCACCGATCAGCAGGTGGCCACGCCGCAGGGCACGGTCTCGGCCGTCCTGGCCAACGGGTCGGCCCTGTTCGGGGTCAAGGCCGCAGGCCTGGGCGGTGCGGGGCTGTTGCCACTGTCCGAGGGAGCTTCGGGCACACCGGTGGAGCCGGTGGTGGTGAACGGTTGCGCGTACGGGGCGTGGACCGGCGGTGCGGCCGTGGCCGCCCAGGTCTGCTCACGGGTGGCACCGCGGGTCACCCAACTGTCCGAGCTGGGCCCCGACGCTGACCTGAGATTTCGGGTGAACCGCTCGGTGGTGGTGCTGAACGATCTCAACAATGGATTGGTCTGGCTGGCCTCGAAGAACATGCAGTTGTTCTCCAACTGGGACAATGTGGCTCCGCCGAAGCCCAAGAAGGGTGACGGCACCGAGGACGATGACACGATCGAAAAGGTTGATCCCAATCGGTCGGCCCGCAATCAGAAGCCGACTGCGGTCGATGATCAGTTCGGTGCTCGCGCGGGGCGGACCACCAACCTGACGGTGGCCAAGAATGACACCGATCCCGACGGCGACATCCTGACGGTCTCCAAGATCACCGCGGTGACCGGTGCTGACGGCGTCACGGTGTCTCCGGTCCGCGGTGGCACCAGCCTCCAGATCCAGGTGCCGCCCGGCGCCAGCGGCCGGGTCACGTTCGGCTACAGGATCAATGACGGCCGTAAAGGCACCGACGAGGCGACGGTCACGGTCGACCTGCTGGACGCGTCCCAACGGGTCACCAACAACGCGCCGACGATGTATCCCGACACCGAGCCGCTGGTCGTGGGGTTGGGACAGAAGGGCACCAAGCGGGTCGGGCTCGACTGGTTCGATCCCGAGGGCGATGAGGTGATCTTCACCAAGGCGACCGTCGAGGGCGACGACGAGGTGGCGATCAACGCCGACGGATTGCTGAACTGGACCGACGTCGGGACCAAGGCCGGTCGCAAGACCGTCACCGTCACCGCAACCGACGGCGTGGTCGAGGCGGAGGGCACGGTGGTGATCGATGTCCGCAAGAACCGGAATCTTCCACCGCTGGCCAATGGTGACTACGCGGCCGCGGCGACCGGTCGGACGGTGACCCTTGACCCCCTCAACAATGACCTCGGCAACGACATCCGCCTTGCCGCCGTTGATCAAGGTGGCAACGAGACGACGGTCGAGCCCAACTACGACACCGGAGAGATCAACTTCACCGCCAACAAGGCCAACACCTACTACGTGACGTACACCGTCAGCAACGGGGCCATGGCCAAGGGCTTGATCAGGATCGACGTGTCCGACCCGGCCACCGAGAACCGTCCACCGGTGGCGGCCAAGGATGTCGCGCTGCTGCCTGCTGGCGGGTCGGCCCTGATCAACCCGTTGGCCAACGACGAGGATCCCGACGATGACGTGCTGGTGATCCAGTCCGTCAGTGCCGATCCTTCGCTCAAGATGCGCATCGTGCAGCGTGAAATGATCGAGATCACGTCGGTGAACACGCCGTCGGAGCCGGTGCAGTTGACCTACGCCATCTCCGACGGGCAGCACATCACCAGCGGCACGATCGTGGTGATGCCGTCCGTCGGGGACGAACGACGTCCCATTGCCGAGCCCGATCAGGCGATCGTACGAGCCGGTGAGACCGTCTCGGTCCGGGTGATGGCCAACGACTCGTCTCCGGCCGGTCTGCCGATGAAGCTCGATCCGGAGCTGGCCGAGGAACCGAGCGGTGGTCAGGCGTGGACCGACGGCGAGTACGTCCGCTTCGTTGCTCCCCAGGTGGCCGGGGACCAGCGGGCGGTGTACCGGATCACCGATTCGGAGGGCAACGAAGCCTCGGCCCTGATTCGATTCCAGGTGCTCGGCCATGACGTCGAGAACACTGCGCCGCAGCCGGTCGATGTGACCGGGCGGGTCCTGGCCGGCACCACGAACCGGATCGTCATTCCGCTGGACGGCACCGATCCTCAGGGCGACGCCGTCCGTCTCCTCGGCATCGACTCGGCCCCGCGGTTGGGGCGTGTGGTCCTGGTGGACCAACGCTGGCTGGTCTACGAGGCGTACGAGAAGTCCGCCGGCACCGACACCTTCAGTTATGCCGTCACCGACTCATTGGGGGCCCGTTCGATCGGCAAGGTCCGGGTTGGCGTGGTGCCGCGCGATGCCCGGAACAATCCGCCGATCACCGTCGATGACACGGTCAGCGCAAAGCCCGGACGTACGGTCACGGTGAACACCCTGGGCAACGACTCTGATCCCGACAACGACACCTTCGGGTTCACCAAGGATCCCTTCCGCATCGAGGGCGGCGGTCGGGTGATCAACGACAGCTCGGTCGAGTTCAAGATGCCGATGGCGCCCGGCACCACGGCGGGGCAGTACCGCATCGTTGATCGGCGCGGGGCCGAGGAGACCGGCAACCTGACCATCGTCAGCGACCCCAATGCGCCCCTGCTGGCGCCGGTGCTCCTCGACGACATCGTCTCCGCTGGCGAGGTCGCTGGTTCCGACGTGATCGAGGTTCCGGTCCTGACCAATGACGTCGACCCCGACGGCGACATCGGCAAGGCCACCGTGAGCCTGCCCGATGTGACCCCGGGCGAGGGTGCGCCGGACGTGGTGGAGAACCGGGTGCGCGTACGGGTCGGTGACACCATGCAGACCGTCCGGTACGAGGTGACCGACGCCGATGGGCAGAAGGCGTGGGCCGTGGTGGTCGTGCCTGGCCGCGCCGATGCCGTACCGGGCCTGAAGACATCGGTGAAACCGCAGGTCGTCGAGGCCGGCAAGACACTGTCGCTGAGGGTGAATGATTTCGTGCTCGGCACTCAGGGGCGCCAGGTGCGGCTGACCGATGAGGACCGCGTGTGGGGCACCAACGGCGAGGCTGGCATCACCGACGACGCGACCGTCACGTTCGTGGCCCCGAAGGACTACGTCGGGCCGGCTGGGTTGACGTTCGAGGTGACCGACGGCAAGGACAACAATGACCCAGAGGGTCGTCGGGCGGTGCTGACGATTCCGATCGAGGTCGTCCCACCCCCGGACCTGCCGACCGAGGTCAACAAGCCGCCGAGCGTCAGTCCGATGACGGTCACCGTCGGTGCCGGGGATGGGCCCAAAACCGTCGACCTGGCCAAGGGCGTCTTCGACCCCGAGAAGCGCAAGCTCGTTTTCACCGAACCCAAGGGTGTCGTGCCCGGCGGGGTCAAGGTGGGCTGGGCCGACACCTCGATCACCGTTGAGGCAGACCCAGGCGCCAAGCCGGGCCAGTTCGAGTTGCGCGGCACGGTCACCGATGACGTCGGTCAGAAGATCGACACCGTGCTGACCGTTGTGGTGGAGAAGACCGATCGGACGCCGCCCAAGGCCGTCGATGATGTGATCGCCGACGCCGTGCAGGGCGAGGCCTCCGACGTTGACGTGCTGGCCAACGACGTGAACCCGTTCGCCGATCGTCAGGAGAAGCTGGAGATCGGCCGCACATCGACCGAGTCTGGCGACGGAACCGCCGAGGTTGCCGGTGGCAAGGTGCGGGTCACGCCGGGCAGGGACTTCGTCGGGACCTTGATCATCCGCTATGAGGCGGTCGACGCCGCCGATCGTACGGCCGAGGCCCGGATCAGGCTGACCGTGAAGGGCCGACCGAACAAGCCGGGCGTGCCACGGGTCGGCGAGGTCGGAGACTCCAAGGCGGTGCTGACCTGGACTGCGCCGAAGGACAACGGTGCCCCGATCAGCGGCTACACCGTTTCGGGTGAGGGCGGCGGCAGCAGCGTCGAGCAGCAGTGCAAGACCACCACCTGCACGATCACCGGGCTGACCAACAACGTCACCTACCGATTCACCGTGACCGCGACCAACGCCGTCGGCGAGTCCGATCCTTCGGGCCGTTCGGCCGACGTGCGCCCCGACGTCAAGCCGGACCCGCCGGGCACCCCGCAACCCAAGTTCGGTGACAAGGCGATCAACCTGACGTGGGCCAAGGCTCAGTCGAAGGGCTCCCCGGTCACCAAGTACGAGATCGAGGCGTCCGGGCCCGGCGGGGGAATCCGTACCGTTGGCAATGTGGCGGCCAGCAAGGTCGAGGGACTGCAGAACGGATCGGCCTACCGCTTCCGGCTGCGCGCCCACAACAATTCCGGCGAGCCGTCGAATTGGTCGGCGTGGTCCCGGACCGAAGTGCCGGCCGGTCGGCCGAGCCAGCCCCGTACGGTCGTGGCGGTCGACAGCGGCGGCCTGCTCGGCAAGCAGGCCCGCGTCACCTGGCAGGCACCCGCCAGCACCAACGGGGCCAA
>JAKDKP010000154.1 GCA_030453285.1 Propionibacteriales bacterium | reverse complement strand
CTGGCCATCCCAGATTGAGCCGACATCGTCCCGTTTGTGACTGTCAGCTCGCGAACCGGCCGCTGACTGAGACACCCAGTGTTCAGGGCTCGCAACTGCATGATCAGATGAACGGTGGACGATGGTCCACCGAGGGCCACCGCCGGGAACAGGAGTTCGTTGTGAAGATCGGCATCGTCGGCTGTGGCCAGTTCTCCGGGGTCTTTGCCGACCTCTGGCACATCCATCCCGAGGTGGATCAGGTGTGGGTGACCGACGTGATCGCCGATCGCGCCGACAAGCTCGTCGAGCGGTACCGTTTCGCCGGCACGTACAACTCGGTCGAGGAGATGCTCGCGTCCGACGTCGACGCTGTCTGCCTGTTCACCCAACGCTGGACCCACGGTCCGCTGACCGTCCAGGCGTTGGAGGCCGGCAAGCATGTCTACGCCGCAGTGCCGATGGCGGTCTCGGCCGACGAGATTGCCGCCATCATCGAAGCCGTGCAGCGCACCGGGCTGATCTACATGATGGGGGAGACGAGCTACTACAACCCCGCGGTGATCTGGGGCCGCCGGGAGGCGGCCAAGGGCGCCTTTGGCCGGTTGTTCTATGCCGAGGGTGACTACGTGCATGACATGGACAACGGCTTCTATTCCGCCTACCAGTACTCCGGCGGTGACGACTGGAAGGCGACCGCCTCGTACCCACCCATGCTCTATCCGACCCACGCGGTCGGTGGCGTGCTCGGCGCGTGGCCAACCCATGCGGTGTCGGCCTCCTGCACCGGCGTGGTCGACGACCGTGGCGACCGCGTCTTCGACCGTGAGGTGTCGATGTTCGACAACGACTTCTCCAACATGAGCGCCCTGTTCGAACTCGCCGACGGCGGGGTGATGCGCACCAACGAGTTCCGACGGGTCGGCCACCCCAATCAAGGGGCACACGAGTCGCGGTTCCGCTACTACGGCACCAATGGGGTGATGGAGCAAGGCACACTGGGGGCGACCTTTACCACCCGCGACACGATCGCCGACATCAGTGATCAGTTCGTCACCGGCTCAGGACAGTCGGACGAGGACGCCGAGGACGCATTGGCCGACGTCGATCCGGCCCTTCGCGACAGCTTCGTATCCGGTTGCGCACCGGTCCACGATCGGACCCGGCTGCCGAGTTCGTACGCCGGCGCCCACAACGGCCACGAAGGGGCGCACCACTTCCTCGCCGACGACTTCGTCCGCGCCATCAAGCATCGCCAACACCCGCCGCTGAACGCCTGGATCGCCGCGCGGATGAACCTGCCCGGCATCGTGGCATTCGATTCGGCCCGCCGCAACGGCGAGCGACTGCCCATCGTTGATCATGGGGACTGTCCGACCCCGGTGGTGGACACCGAACAGCCCTGGTGACCATGATCAACATGTGATCTCGTGCTGTTCAGCGTCTCGGACACACCGTCATCAGCCCGTACTGGAAGGCCTCACTGCAGTCGAAGTTGCGTTCGACGATGGCCATCACTGCCGGCGGCTGGCGCCATTCGGTGACGTAGTCGGAGTCCCACACGAGGTACTTGTTGCGCGGATCGTCCAGACACTTCAGGTTGTCGGCGTACGTCGCGGTCGGCAGGATCGGCTTCTCCCACTGGCCGCGCTGCACGAAGACGTTGGTCGGAAACTTGCACCAGGTCGGGTTGCCGACGGCGTACACCAGGTCACCGAAGCCGAAGTAGAGCACCGGCGTGTCCGGTCCGATGCGGCTGGAGATGGCGGCCCCGCTGGACAGCAGCGACTTGTTCACGTCGAGGGAGTAGTTGGTGGAGAAGTAGCGCGACGGGTCCATGGTGAACGACCACTTCGCCGCTGGCAGCGACACTGGAATCAGCAGCAGGACGCCGAGCAACGTCGCCAGCGCCGAGAGCCGCCGGTTCGCCGGCGCCGATCGGGCCCGGACCAGCCGGCGCTGGAGCAGCACGCCGCCGGCGGCGTACAGCACCCAGGCGGCGATGAACGCCCACACCCAGGCGATCCGAACCGGTGGGCTGATCATGGTCAGCGCAACCACCGAGCCGAGGCCAGCAATCAGCGCGTACGCCGCCAGCCAACGCCCTCCACGACGCACGCCCAGCACCAACGCCACCGAACCGATCACCGGAAAGGCGGCCAGATGGTAGGGAAAGAACTGGTTCTGCAACTGCATCGGGATCCACGCCAGCACCAGTGAGCCGATCACCACCGCCTTCTCGATCCTGGTGGCACCGACCAGGGCCGCCGGGACGAGGGCGATGGCCGGCCACATGATCATCGAGTTGCCGAGCAGCTCGAAGCTGAGCGCGGTCTTGGGGCCGAGGGGGCGCACGGGCTGCATTTTGGAGGCGTCCAGCAGCCAGGTGATCTCCCACGGCCACACGGTGACCAGCAGGATCAACCAGACGATGCCGGTCACGATGGCGGCCAGGGTGGCGATGATCACCGGGCGCAGCAGCAGGTCGGTGCGGTCAAGTCGCCGCAGGGCGTCCGGCACCTCACGCAACGTCCTGGGCCAGGTGCCGAGCCAGGGGCGTTCCTCGAGCAGCAGGACCGCCAGGAGCCCGATCAGTGCGATCGGCAAGGTGACGAACTTCAGCACCGCCGCGACAGCGAAGACGATGCCGCCGGCGATGGGGCCGATCGGGCGGGGAAGGAAGCACAGCCCGACTCCCGCCACGGTCAGGACCACCGCGACCCAGTCCGGCTCCCAGGCGACACCGGAGCTGGGCAGCAGCAAGCCGGCCACTGCGGCAACACTGATCGGTGAGGCCAGGCGGGGGAGCCGGCGCCGCATCCCGTACCACAGGGCCGCGCCGGCCAGGCCGGAGAAGACGATGGCCAGCACCCGCATCACGATCTCGAAGCCGATCCGGTCGCTCGACAGCGCGTACGACGGCGCAAAGAACAGTTCCATGATGAAGCGGTGCATCAGGGGACGATGACTGAACGTCTGGGCGACGCCGAACTGCGACACCGCGTGGGTGCCGATCTCGTACCGGATGTCGTTGGCCAGCGGTGCCGGCACGGTGAGGACGGCCACACAGATGAGCAGGGCAAGGACGATCAGCGGGTACGGATTGCGCCACGGCATGGTCGTGCGGTGGGCCCCACGCCCGGGAGCACTCACCCCGCATCCCTCAACGGCGGACCATTCCTCACGCAGGCGAAGCTAGCAGCCGCGACAAGGGAGGTGCTCGCTCCGGCAAGGTCGCTCCGGGCGCCGATGAGGGCAGGGGTCGGAGATTTCCCACGTACGGCCGACTGCTTGTAGTGTGGGGCGTCGGTCCATCCGGACCGAGCATTCGCCCTCCTGTCATGGGGACGTCCCATGGCCGCCAAGAGACCAGAGGAGGTGGAGTTGCGTATGCGTAAGTACGAAGTCATGGTCATCATTGATCCCGACGTCGACGATCGCCAGGTGCAGCCCACACTGGACCAGCATCTCGCCGTGATCACCAAGGGTGGTGGCACCGTCGACAACATCGACATCTGGGGTCGCCGTCGCCTCGCCTACGAGATCAACAAGAAGCCCGAAGGCATCTATGCCGTCGTGGATCTGACCGCCGAGCCGGCCGACGTCAAGGAACTCGAGCGGCTCATGACGATCAACGAAGCCATCGTGCGCACCAAGGTGATCCGTCCCGATGAGCGCCGGATCGAGCGCCGCAAGGCCGAAGCGCGCGCCAAGGCGTCCAAGGCCAAGGCTCCTGAGGCTCGCCCCGAACCGCGTCCTGAGGCTCGCCCCGAAGCGCGTCCTGAGGCTCGCCCGGAAGCGCGTCCCGAGGCTCGCTGAGCCGTTCTGAGCGTCGACCGGCCTGCGCAGCGCGTCCGGGAGGGATTCGCGGACCAGCTTGTCGGCGGCGTACGGCATCATCGCCAAGGCACACCACACACAGCGGAGGAAGACATGGCAGGCGAAACAGTCATCACCCTCGTCGGCAACCTGACGGCCGATCCCGAGCTGCGGTTCACCCCCTCGGGTGCGGCCGTGGCGAACTTCACCGTGGCGTCCACGCCACGGCAGTTCGACCGTCAGACCAATGAGTGGAAGGACGGCGAGGCCATGTTCCTCAACTGTGCCGTCTGGCGGCAGGCTGCCGAGAACGTGGCCGAGTCGCTCCAGAAGGGCATGCGCGTCATCGTCCAGGGGCGGCTCAAGTCGCGCTCGTACGAGACCCGCGAGGGTGAGCGGCGCACCGTCTTCGAGGTGGACGTCGATGAGGTCGGCCCGGCCCTGAAGTACGCCACGGCGAAGGTCACCAAGGCCTCCGGTGGTGGCGGTGGTGGCTACTCCGGTGGCGGCGGTGGTGGCTACTCCGGCGGAAACGCTGGTGGCGGCAACTCCGGCAATGCCGGTGGCGGCAACCGCGGCGGCGACGATCCATGGAGCGGTGGCAACGCTGGCGGAGGCAATGGCGGTGGTGGCAATCGGGGCGGCAACGATCCGTGGGCCACCCCGCAGAGCGACGAGCCCCCGTTCTGATCGGCCCCTCGGCTCCATCGATCGACACCTGATCGACGGGCCGGGATCCCACAACTGAATCCCACACTCACAGTCCCCTCCCGGGGGCCAGGCACATTCCGACTTCGGTCGGGCTCTGGAAGGAGAGCACCACAATGGCCGCACCTGCACGCAAGCCCAAGAAGAAGATTGCTCCGATGAAGTCGACCCGTGTCGGCATCATCGACTACAAGGACATTCCGATGCTGCGGAAGTTCATCTCCGAGCGCGGCAAGATCCGTGCCCGCCGCGTCACCGGACTGTCGGTCCAGGAGCAGCGTCGGGTCGCCACCGCGATCAAGAATGCTCGCGAGATGGCCCTGCTGCCCTACGCGTCGACCGCGCGCTGAGAAAGGACACCATCCATCATGAAGCTCATTCTGACCGCTGAGGTCGAAAAGCTCGGTGTCGCCGGCGATGTCGTCGACGTCAAGGACGGCTATGGCCGGAACTTCCTGCTCCCCAACGGATTCGCCATGCGGTGGACCCGGGGCGGAGAGTCGCAGATCGAGGGCATCAAGCGCAGCCGCGATGCACGCGAGATCCACGACTTGGACCACGCCAAGGAGGTCCGCGACCAGCTCGAAGGCCTGAAGGTCGAACTTCCGGTCAACGCCGGCGAGAACGGCAAGCTGTTCGGCGCCGTCACCCCCGCCCTGATCGCCTCGGCGGTCAAGAAGGCCGGCGGCCCGAACGTCGACAAGCGCACTGTCGAGATCGGCAAGCCGATCAAGACCGTCGGCACCCACACGGTCGGCATCGTGCTGCACGAGGCCGTCACCGCACACTTCGGTGTGGAGGTCGTCGCCGCGCAGTGATGCGGAGACCGTGAGCCGAGTGCTCACGCAGAGACACTCAAGGCCCGTCGGAGTTCGCTCCGGCGGGCCTTGGCGACGGTCCCGGCCTGACCTCGGTCAGCTGAAGCGTCCGACGTCAGGCCTCGCGTACGAGCTGCTGGGCCTCGGCCAGGACGTCGACGAACGCGAGAATCGCCTCTCCTGAGGCCGGCGGACCATCGACTCCGCCGGCGAACACGGCGATCCGGGTCGCGCCGGCCGAAGCCAAGGTTCGGATCTGATCGGCAAGGTGTCCGGCGGTGACGTCGGCGGCCGTGCTGAGGAAGGTGACCACCTCGAATCCCCCTTCGCGGCCGGCGCCGGTGTGCGCCTCCCGTACAAGGCCGACCGCTTGGGTCACCCTGGCGGCATCGGCCAGCCCGTCGGGGGCCGCGTCGTCGAGAATGATGCCGTCCGCGCAGGCACCGGCCACCGCCAGCGTCTTCGGGCCGCGGCCGCCGACCAGCAGCGGCGGAACCGTCGATGCGGGGAACCGGAGCCGTACCCGATCAAGGTGTACGTACCGGCCCGACGTGGTGACCTCCTCGCCGTGCAGGAGTGATCTGATCGCGGTCACCTGCTCACGGAGCAAGGTCAGCGGTGACTCGGCC
Source organism: Propionibacteriales bacterium (assembly GCA_030453285.1). Lineage (GTDB taxonomy): Bacteria > Actinomycetota > Actinomycetes > Propionibacteriales > Propionibacteriaceae > Carbonicoccus. Next base: position 276 of record JAKDKP010000154.1, on the reverse strand, counting down.
CGTACGCCGGCCTGCGCCATCCACTCCTGGACCCCGTGGCCCATCCCGGGCAGGAATCTGCCGGGAAACATCGCCGCCACCGCGTTGAGCTCCATCGCGGTGAGGGCCGGATTGCGCAGCGGGCCGGGCAGCAGCCCGATGCCGACGCGAAGCTCACCAGTGGTGCCGAGGATGGCGGCGGCCGGTGCCAGTCCGCTCGCGGCAAAGCAGTCCTCCCACAACCAGATCTCCTCGAGGCCGGTGCCCTCGGCGACACGTGCGGCCGCCAGCATCTGG
>JAKDKP010000153.1 GCA_030453285.1 Propionibacteriales bacterium | reverse complement strand
GTTCGGCCCTGCTCACGCGACCGAAACCTCGAGGAGAGGCGTAACAGAAATGAACGTTGGACTTGGTGAGATTGCCGGCCTGATTGCGGCCGTGGCCTTCGTGGTGCTGGTGGTCTTCCTGATCGCCGTGCCGCTGAACAAGCTGGGCAAGGTGCTGGGGGAGTTGCAGAACCTGGTGCGCGACATCAACGGCGGCACCGGCCCGATCCTCTCCGAGCTCAAGGGCACCGTCACTGCCACCAACACTGAGATCGAGAAGCTGTCGGTGGTGACCGAGGACGCCGCCAAGGTGAGCGCCAACGCCGCGGTGGTGAGTGAGAACGCTGCCCAGATGGCCACCCTTTTCTCGGCGACCCTCGGTGGGCCACTGGTGCGTACGGCAGCGTTCAGCTATGGCGTTCGGCAGGCCCTGCGTGGGCGCGGACGCGTCGGCAAGACCCGCAGGGGCAAGTGATGCTGCGCAAGGTCATCTGGTTCACCGTCGGCATGGGCGTCGGGATCGTGGTCTACGTCCGGGCCCGCGACTACGTTCGCAACAAGATGCCGAAGGCCGTCAGCGACACCGTGCACCGGACCCAGGAACGGGTGCGCGGCAGCGTGCTCGACTTCGCCGACCAGGCGCGAGCCGCCATGGCCGAGCGTGAGCAGGAACTGCGTGACACGCTCGGCCTCACCGACGAGCAGCAGTTTCCCGCCGCGGACGAGTCCCGTCCGGCCCGGCACGCCCGCTGACCAGCGTCAGCCATCGCACCTCCTGCCAGGTGCGAGCCACCGAAGGACTTCCGCACCACCAAGGACATCCCATGAAAACCGCCGAGATCCGGCGCCGCTACCTCGACTTCTTCGTCCGTCACGGACACACCGAAGTACCGAGTGCGCCGTTGGTCCACAACGATCCCAACCTGCTCTTCGTCGTCGCCGGCATGGTGCCCATGGTGCCGTACTTCACCGGGGTCGAACCGTTGCCGTGGAAGCGCGCGGTGAGTTGCCAGAAGTGCATCCGTACCCTGGACATCGACGAGGTCGGCCGGACCACCCGCCATGGCACCTTCTTCCAGATGCTGGGCAACTTCTCCTTCGGTGACTACTTCAAGGCTGAGGTGATCCCATGGACTTGGGAGTTCCTCACCGGAGATGTCGCCGCCGGAAATCTGGGGTTCGAGGCCGACCGCATTTCGGTGTCGGTGCTCGGTGCTGGCTTCCACCCGGCCTATCCCGAGGGCGATGTGGAAGCGCGGGAGTTGTGGCAGGCGATCGGCCTACCGCCCGAGCGGATCCATGAGCGCGACCTGACCGAGAACTACTGGCACATGGGTGTCCCGGGGCCGGGTGGTCCGGATTCGGAGGTCTTCTATGACCGTGGGCCGGACTTCGGCCCCGGGGGGGGACCCGACGTCAACGAGGAGCGCTACCTCGAGATATGGAACAACGTCTTCCAGCAGGAAGAGCTGTCCGCGGTTCGCGGCAAGAGCGACTTCGACGTCCTCCGATCGCTGCCGACCAAGAACATCGACACCGGTGCCGGGCTCGAGCGGATGGCCACTCTGCTGCAGGGCAAGGACAACCTGTACGACATCGACCAGATTCATCCGGTGATCACTGCCGCGGCACGGGTGTCGGGTCGCGAGTACGGTCAGGACACCGAGGCTGATGTGCGGATGCGGGTTGTCGCCGACCACGTCCGGTCCTCGCTGATGCTGATCAGCGACGGGGTCATCCCGGGCAACGAGACGCGTGGCTACGTGTTGCGACGCCTGCTGCGCCGCGTCGTCCGGGCCATGCGACTGCTAGGCGTGAACGGACCGAGCTTTGACCAGCTTTTCCCGGTCAGTCGGGACGCGATGGCGGAGTCCTATCCCGAGGTCGCCACCGACTTCGACCGGATCGCTCAGATCGCCTATGCCGAGGAGGAGGCGTTCGCGCGCACCCTCACCTCGGGGACGCAGATCTTCGACACCGCGGCGACCAAGATCAAGAACAGTGGTGGTCGCACGCTGTCCGGTGACCAGGCGTTCCAGCTGCACGACACGTACGGGTTCCCGATTGATCTGACCTTGGAGATGGCGTCGGAGCAGGGACTGCAGGTCGACGAGCAGGGATTCTTGTCCCTGATGGGGCAGCAGCGTGAGCGGGCCAAGGCCGATGCCAAATCCAAGAAGGGCGGCACCGTTGCCGTCGAGGCCTACCGTCAGCTGCGCGACGCCGGCGAGACCCGGTTCACCGGCTACGGATCGTTGAGTGGTGAGTCGCGGATTCGCGGCATTGTCACCGATGGCGCGCTGACCGAACGGGTCGAGCAGGGCGGCATTGCCGAGATCGTGCTGGAGAGCACGCCGTTCTACGCCGAGTCCGGTGGCCAGGACGCCGACGCCGGCACCATCTCCGCCGATGGCGTGGAGCTGAAGGTGCTCGACGTGCAGCGCCCGGTCAGGGGGCTGGTCGTGCACAAGGTCGAAGTGCTGTCCGGCGAGCTGGGCACTGGTGCCGAGGTGCTGGCCCGGGTTGACGCCGAGAACCGGTTGTCGGCCTGCCAGGCGCACTCGGCGACGCACCTGGTGCACGCCGCACTGCGCCAGACGCTCGGCCCGACCGCGGTGCAGGCCGGCTCGTACAACCGTCCGGGCTATCTGCGGTTCGACTACTCCTGGAACGCCGGCGTCGATCGTGACGTCCGCGACCAGCTCGAGCAGATCGCCAACAAGGCCGTCCACGACGACCTGGTCGTCCAGGCCCGGGAGATGGAGCTGGCCGACGCGAAACGACTCGGCGCGCTGGCCCTGTTCGGCGAGAACTATGGTGACCACGTCCGGGTGATCGACATTGCCGGGGATGGCTACGCCGACACATGGAGCCGCGAGCTGTGTGGCGGCACCCACGTGCAGCGTTCCTCCCAGGTCGGGGTCGTCTCGTTCATCGGTGAGGGCTCGGTCGGGTCGGGTGCGCGTCGGATCGAGGCGTACGTCGGCTTCGAGGCGTTCAACCATCTGGCTCAGGAACGCGCGCTGGTCTCGGGCCTGAGCGAACTGCTGAAGGTGCAGCCCGATCAGCTCACCGAACGGGTGGGGCGGATGGTTGCCCAGCTCAAGGATGCGGAGAAGGAGATCGGACGGCTGCGACACCAGCAACTGCTGGCCGGGGTGGACGCCTTCGTCAACGAGGCACACGACATGTGGGGCCTGTCCTTCGTCGGTCGACAGCTCGACGGGGTGGCCGGCGGCGACCTGCGCCAACTGGCGCTCGACATCCGCGGCCGATTCACCGATCGCCCGGCCGTCGTCGCCCTGATCGGCGGGACGGCGGACAAGCCGACCGTGGTGGTCGCGGCCAACGACGAGGCGCGTGGGCGTGGCCTGGCCGCGGGCGACCTCGTCAAGGCGGCCAGCGAGAAGCTTGGCGGCAAAGGTGGCGGCAAGGCCGACGTTGCCCAAGGCGGTGGCTCCAACGGGGCAGCCGGTCCCGAGGCGCTGATCGCGGTCGAGCACGCCATCGGTCACGCGCTGCAGAGTGCCTGAGGCGATCGTTGTCCGAGATGTCCGGTGCTCAGCAGTTCCGACGCGGCGTACGGGTGGCGCTCGACCTGGGCGATGCCCGGATCGGTGTCGCTGCCTGTGACCGCGACGGCACCCTTGCCTTCCCCGTGGTGACGATTGCCGCGGGGGAGCGCGAGGTGGCCGACATCCTGGCGGTCGTGGACGAGTACGAGCCGTTCGAACTCGTGGTCGGCCTACCCACCTCCCTCTCCGGTACCGACGGGCCGGCCGCGACGCGGATCAGGGTGCGAGCCGCCGACCTGGTCACCGCCCTGGGGGAACGGGACGTGACCGTTCGCCTGGTGGATGAACGGCTCACCACCACCCAGGCCACCCGCCAGCTTCGAGCCAGCGGACGCAAGGGCAGGCGGCAGCGATCGGTGATCGACCAGGCCGCCGCGGTGGCGATCCTCGACCACGCGCTGACCAGCGAGCGTTCCACCGGTCGCGCGCCCGGCGACGTAGTATCGGCGCCAGCCGTCAACCCCGAGGGAGACCCTGCAGCGTGAGTGGAATCATCGACCCGGAGCACAAGCCCCGCCGAATGCGTGAGATCTTGGCCCGCAGCAAGGCCGCCTTCGCGGTGATCCTGTCGCTGGTCATCCTCGTCGGTGGAGGCTGGTTCGTGGTGACCCAGGTCTCGGGCAAGGTGGGCGAACTCGGATTGGCTCCTGACTACGAAGGCCCGCCGAAGAACGACGTCGTCGTGGCCGTACCGTCCGGAGCCTCGCTGACCGACATCGGTGACCTGCTCGTTGAGAAGGACGTGGTCAAGTCGGCGCGCGCCTTCTCGAACGCCGTCAAGGACTCCCCCAAAGAGGTCAGCGTCCAGGCCGGGACCTACCGGCTCAAGGCGCAGATGCCTGCCGCGGACGCGTTGAAGGCGCTGCAGAATCCCAAGTCGCTGTTACGGGACTTCGTCAGCGTGCCCGAAGGGATGCGGCTGTCCACCCAGTTCCAGACGATCAGCAAGGCCACCAAGATTCCGGTCAAGGAACTGGAGAAGGCTGCCAAGAGCAAGGAGCTGGGGCTGCCGGACTACGCCAACGGCAAGGCCGAAGGGTTTCTGTTCCCCAACACCTACGAGTACAGCAAGGACACCACCGCCACCGATCTGCTCAAGTTGATGGTTGACCAGTACGACTCGGTGACCTCATCGATCGACTTCGAGGCGCGCGCGAAGTCGTTGGACTTCACCCCGCTGGAATTGCTGACCATCGCCTCCATCGTCGAGCGGGAGGTACGACCCGAGGATCAGGCCAAGGCGGCCCGGGTGATCGTGAACCGGCTCGCCAAGGACCAGGCGCTCCAGTTGGACTCCACCGTGTACTACGCGGTGAACAGCAAGAGTCCCGTGGTGACCACCACCGAAGCGGACCGCAAGAAGCGTTCGCCCTACAACACCTACCTCAACAAGGGCCTGCCACCGGGGCCGATCTCGGCACCCGGCCGTAGCGCCTTGGAGGCGGCCTCGTCGCCCGCGGCTGGCGATTGGATGTTCTTCGTCACGGTGAACCTGGAGACCGGCGAGACCCGATTCGCCAACACCTTCGCAGAGCATGAGGCCAACGTGAAGCTCTTCCAGCAGTGGTGCCAGGCCAACCCCGGCAAGGGCTGCTGACCTCGATGCCGAGCCGGTACGGCTCCGGCCGTCGTTGTGCGGTGCTCGGTCGGCCGATCGAGCACTCCCTGTCGCCGGTGCTGCACCGGGCCGCGTACGAGCATCTTGGCCTGGACTGGGACTACACCGCCCATGAGATGGACGAGGACGACCTGCCCGCCTTCGTTGCCGGGCTCGACCGGAAGTGGCGCGGGCTCAGCCTGACCATGCCGTTGAAGGTGGCCGCGCTGTCGCTGGGAATGGTCGAGGCGACGGCTGGCCTGGTTGGCGCGGGCAATACCGTGCTGCTCCGCGACGACGGTCCTCGTGTGCACAACACCGACGTCGGTGGTCTGGTCGACGCGATCGCCGCGGCCGGCGCGGGTGATCTCCGGCGGGCCACCCTGCTGGGCAATGGCGCTACCGCGCGCAGCAGCATCGCGGCCCTGCACCGGCTGGGGGTACGGACCTGCACGGTGATGGCGAGGAATCCGGAGCGGGCCAGCGGGCTGGTCGAGCTCGCCGGCCGGCTCGGCCTGGCGTGCACCGTACGGCCGATCGGTGCCGCCCCCGAGCCGAGTGACCTGCTGGTCTCCACGGTGACCGCCGGGGCGATCGACGACCGGGCGGCCGAGTTCGCGGCGGCGGCCGGGATCGTCTTCGACGTCGTGTACGACCCGTGGCCCACCGCACTGGCGGCGGCGGCCACGGCCGCTGGGGCGGTCATGGTCTCGGGGCTGGATCTGCTGGTCCATCAGGCGGTGGCGCAGGTCGAACTGATGACCGGCGAGGGCGTCCCGGCTGAGGTTCTGATGTCCGCCGGGCGGGCGGAACTGAGCCGTCGAGGGCCTGCGTGAAAGACTGGACGTCATGTTGCGTTGGTTGACTGCCGGGGAGTCCCACGGGGAGGCGTTGGTCGCCATCGGTGAAGGGTTTCCGGCCCATGTCGCGGTGACCAGCACCGACATCTCCGAGGCCCTGGCCCGTCGCCGGCTCGGCAACGGGCGCGGCGCTCGGATGAAGTTCGAGGCCGACGTGGTTCGCTTGCTGGGCGGGATCCGGCACGGTGAGACCCTCGGTGGCCCCGTGGCGATCGAGATCGGCAACACCGAGTGGCCCAAGTGGGAGACCGT
>JAKDKP010000152.1 GCA_030453285.1 Propionibacteriales bacterium | reverse complement strand
CAGGGTGAGCATCACGACCGCACCGGTCAGGCCCGCCGTGGCGGCCGAGCCGACGACCGAGACGAACGCGATCAGGAGATAGTCGGTGACACCCAGGTTGATACCGAAGAGCTGGGCAACGGTGATGGCGGCCAGGGCGGGATAGATCGAGGCGCAGCCGTCCATCTTGGTGGTGGAGCCGATCGGCACCGCGAAGGAGGCGTAGTCCCGCGAGACACCAAGGTTGCGGGTGACGACGCGCTGGGTGAGGGGCAGTGTGCCCACCGAGGAGCGCGAGACGAAGCCGAACTGGATCGCGGGCCAGGCGCCGGCGAAGTAGCGTCGCGGGCTGAGGCCGTTCAGGCGGGCAATGATCGGATAGATGATCAACATCACGATCAAGCACCCGACGTACACGTCCAGGACGAAGACACTGAGCGGTGCCACCAGGTCCCAGCCGTAGCTGGCGATCGCCTTGCCGATCAAAGCTGCAGAACCGATCGGGGACAACCGGATGACCCACCAGGTCAGCTTGGAGAAGATCTCCAGGGCGCTGCGGTTGACGTTGATGAACGGATCGGCCTTCCTGCCGACGGCCAGGGCGGCAGCGCCAAGGAGGATGCCGATCACGACCAGTTGCAGCACGTTGAACGACAGGCTCGAGGTGACGGTGATCGCGTCCTCGGCTGCCTTGGCCTTGCTGGAGACCTCGAGCCCCAGAATGTTGCCGGGGATGATCGACTCCAGGAAGTCGAGCCAACTGCCGCTGCTGCTGGGGGCTTGCGCGCCGTCGAGACTCAGCGTTGCGCCCCGGCCGGGGTTAGTGATCAGGCCGATGGCGATGCCGACCACGACCGAGACGGCAGAGGTGATGGCAAACCACCCGAGCGTCTGCAGCGCCAGCCGGGCGGCGTTGGTGACCTGCCGCAGGTTGGCGATCGAGACGATGATCGCGGTGAGCACGAGCGGGACGACGACCACCTTGAGCAGTTGGACGAAGATGGTGCCGACCGTGGTCAGGGCTTCGGTGAGCCAGGCGACGTCGAACTGTCGAGCGACGAAGCCGAGGGCGACACCGATGGCGAGGCCGATGAAGATCTGCGCCCAGAAGGGCACGCGCGCCGACTTCTTGGGCTCAGCCGATGGGTCCTGTGCCGTCGAGGCAGGCGTGGACGAAGACATGGATAGTCCTTCTCGAAGAGGTACGGAGAGGGGGGCGCGAGGCGCGCCGGTGGGCGGAGGGGGCGGGGCTCAGCCGGTGCGTCGACACAGCGCGCTCGCCTCGCGACGCAGGTCGACGTGCAGACGTCCCCACAGGGTCGTCCGCACACAGTTCATCCACATGTCGGCGACAACAGGTCCGCTGGCAGCTCTATTCCCGAAGCGGGCCAAAAGATGGGGGAAGATCTGGCCGCCAACTCCCGGCCAGAACGTCCCCCATCTTTGTCCCAGGCAGAGCGACGAACTCCGCCACCTCCGGATCCGGTGCTGGATCGATCTGCAGATCCAGAACGGCCGACCAGAATTTCGCCTGCCGTTGGACGTCGAGGCAGTCGACGTTGATCGCTCCCAGGCGCGTGGTCATGTCGTCCCTCTCCTCGTCGGTGGAACCATCTTGCCGCAGCCGGTGACCTCGATCGTGGCTAGGTTGGGATCCGAACGGCCAGCTGCGCACCGAAGCGAAAGGAATGCTGGCTCGCGCCAGCGCGATGATCATGATGAAAAAGACTGCCCTCCCCCTGCTGGCGGCTGCCGGCTCGACGGCCCTGCTGACCCTGACCGGGTGTGCGTCACCGGAGACCTTTGACTTCACGCAGATCAACGGTGCGCCGCCGGCCAAGGAGTTCACGGTCGAAATCCCTGATGAGCTGCTGGAGATGGACCCCGAGTACGCCGAGAACCGCGTGTTGGAGTCGGTGACCGTCAAGTCTGTCGACCTCGGTGCCCCCAACTGGTGCGGAGTCGAGGCGACGTTCGACTACACCGACGGTATGACCGATCGGATTCGGGACAGCAGGATGACCGACACCGGTGACGGCCCGGCCGGTGACTACCCGCTCGAGGACAAGTTCGCCTTGGCCATGGGTCTGTCGGGTGAGAACACGCCGGCGTTCGGCGAGCCTGACAAGGCGAACCTGGAGGAGAGCGTCTTCCTGTCGAAGGACGGCGAGACCGTGATCCACGTGATGGATTGCGCGGCCAGTCCCACCGACGATGACGAATACTTCAAGTTCGAATTCAACACTGCGACCGATTCCCAGGGGCAGCTCAAGACCGACACGTTTGCTGAGATCAAGGTCGTGGTGATGAAGAGCGGGGAGGTCTCGGTTCTCGAGTCCGAAGTGGACGGCTACATGATCGACGCGAACGGCTCCTGGATCGCCAACTGAGCGAGGCCGATTCAGACGGAGGCGAGGGTACGGGACGGGCACCAGAGCTCGGCACCGAGGGCATCGGCGACGCGCTCGGGATCGTGACTGATCACGATCATCGGCGCGTCCGGCCAGAGCCGATCCACGTCGTGGAGCAGGGCAGCGGCGGTGGCGGCATCGAGGTGCTCGGTCGGCTCGTCGAGGATGATCACGTCATCACCGGCCAGCACGATCCGTGCCATCGCCAGGCGACGTGCCTCCCCACCGGACAGGGCGTGCCCGTGTTCACCGACCCGGCGGTCCAGGTCAAGATCAAGTCCGACCCGGGACAGGGCCTCGGAGAGCTCGGCGTCGCTGGCGTCGATCCTGCCCAGTCGCACGTTCTCGGCGACGGTGGTGTCGAAGACGTACGCGTCCTGACTGAGTAGGCCGACCCGACCGTCAACGCACACCGAGCCATCGAGGGGCGCCAGCAGTCCGGCGATCGTGGCTGCCAGTGTCGTCTTGCCCACCCCGCTGGGGCCGGCCAGCACCACCCGGTCACCCGGACCAAGATCAAGATTCAACCCGGTCAGTACGGCTTCGTGGCCGGGCCAGCCGACGGCCGCGTCGACGAGGCAGAGGCGAGGCTCCGTCACCGGTGCAGCGTCGTCGGTCCGTGGCCGATGCAGTGGAGCGCCGGCGGTGGTGAGTTGCGCCACCCGCGCCAACGCCGTACGGCTTCGGGTGGCTGTCTGTGCGGCGGGCGGCAGGGTGGCCAGCACCTCGAGCATCGCCAGCGGCGTCAACGCCAACACCGCCACCAGATTGGGATCGAGGCCGCCGGCAGCCACGGCAGGACCGGCGATCACCAGCGCACCGACAACGGCGACACTGATCGCCAGGAACTGACCTCCCGCGGCGACCCCGGCGGCGAGTGCTCCGCGTCGATCGATGGCGGTCAGCTCGGCGTCAATGCGTCTGGCCCGGTCCAGGCGGCCCTCGCTGGCATCGTTGGCCGCCAACTCGGGGGCGAGCTCATGGATCTCACCAACCACCTCGGCCAGCTCACCGCGGCTCGCCGCGGCCCGGGCGTTGGCGCCGGCCGCCAACCGCTGACCCAACCGGGGTGCGAGCAGCCCCGCGATCACCAGGCACCCGGCCAGGAGGAGACCGTACGGCCAGGAGATCACCGCGGTGAGCACGACACAGCCGAGCAGCACCACGGCTGCGACCGCGATCGGGAGCCGGACCCGTACGACATCGTCCTGCGCGGCCTCGACATCGGTGGTGACCCGGGACAGCACGTCGTGCCCGCGGCGCCCGAGCAGCAGGCGTCGACTGAGCACCCGATAGGTGTCGATCCGCAGCGCCGACTGCACCCGCAGGGCGGCCCCGTGACCGGTGAGGCGTTCGACGTAGCGGAACAGGCCCTTGCCGAGACCGAAGGCGCGGACGAGGGTGACCGCGACCAGCAGGTGGAGCACCGGCGGTTGCTGGGCGGCGCGGGAGAGCAGCCAGCCGGCCGTCCCGAGCAGGGCGACGCCGCTGCCGGCGGCCAGCACCCCCAGGACGACGGCGCCCAGTGAGGTGGCACCAATGCCGAACCTCGGCTCTGGTGTCACGCCTGCCGGGACAGCCGGAGCCGTTTGCCGCACCGGGCCGGCGCCCGCCTCGGGCTTGATGGTCGCCGGGACCGGCTCGATCATGATCAACTCACCTGCCAGGGCGCGGACGGCGGGCCGATGGGTGACCACCAGGACGCCGGCGCCGGAGGGGAGCCCGGCGATGACCTCGCGCTCGGTATCGGCGTCCAGTCCGGCCGTCGGCTCGTCCAGCAGCAGCCATCGGGCGCCGCCGACGGTGATCCGCAGCCGGGCTCTGGCCAGGGCAACTCGCCGGCGTTCACCGACCGACAGGCCGGCCCCGTCGTCACCGACCGGACGTGCGGGGTCGAGGCTTTCGGCGCCACAGTGCTGCAGGGCGTCAGCGATCTCGTCCGCGGTGGCCGATGGCGTGCCCAGGCCGACGTTGTCGGCGATCGTGCCCGGCACCAGACCCGGCACCTGGGGCACCCACGCCACCTGACGTCGCCAGGCGCGGGCGGTCTGTTCGGTGAGTTCGGTGCCGTCGAGGAGGATGCGTCCGACCGAGGGTCGCTGCCAACCCATCAGCAGGGTGAGGGCGGTGGTCTTTCCGCTGCCGGACTGGCCGACGAGGGCGGTCGTCGTGCCACTGCGGATGGTGGCCGACAGGGCGGTCGTACGAGGGCGTCCGTCGTCGATCACCTGCACGCCGTCGAAGGTGATCATCGACACCGGAGCAAGATCAACATCGTCCGGCTCGGGTGACTCGTCGATCAGCGCAAAGGCGTCTCGCGCGGCCGCCATGCCGTCGACCGCGTCGTGGTAGTGCATGCCCACCTGGCGCAACGGCAGGTAAGCCTCCGGAGCCAGCACCAGCACGAACAGTCCGGTGACCAGCGCCAGGTCGCCGTCCACCACCCGCAGACCGATGCTGACCGCCACCAAAGCCACCGACAGGGTCGCCAGCAGCTCCAGCGCCAACGAGGAGAGGAAGGCCACCCGCAGGGTCGACATCGTCTCGCGGCGATGGCGGTCCTCGACCGCCGCTAGCCCGCGGTCCTGACCTCGCGCCCGCCCGAGGATCTGCAGGGTCGGCAGCCCGGCGACCAGGTCGGCGAAGTGGTGCGCCAGCGTCGACTGGACCCGCCACCGCTTGTCCATCCGGTGCTGGGTGACCTGTCCGATCAGCACCATGAAGAGCGGAATCAACGGCAGGGTGAGGGCGATCGTGACCGCGGAAATCACGTCGGCGGACCAGATGGCGATCCCGACGACGACCGGGACGATCACGCCGAGCACGAGCTGGGGGAGGTACTTGGCGTACCAGCCGTCAAGGGCCTCGATCCCCCGGCCGACCAGAGTCACCAGACGCCCCGTGCTGGTCTCCATCCCGGTGGGTTGGCGCAATCGGGAGGCGAGGATGTCGGAGCGGAGTTGGGATTTCACTGCCGCCGATGCCCGGTGACCGAGGAGGGGTTGGATCCAGGAGAGCAGCCCACGACCGGCCAGGGCGGCGGCCAGACCGACGATCTCGGACCACCACGGATCGAGGCCCTGACCGGCCCACAGCCCGGCAGCGATCCGCGCCAGGAGCCAGGCCTGGGTGATGATCAGTCCGGCCTGGGCCAACCCGACCAGAACAGTTGCCGCAATGTAGCCGCGGGTCGCTGCACTGCGCTGCAGGAGCCGGCGGTCGACCGGCCCGTGACTGGCGGCCGGCATCAGGCCACCGGATCGGGCATGTGCTGCACGCCGATCCGCTTGCGGAACACCCAGTACGTCCAGCCCTGGTAGAGCAGCACGATCGGGGTGAAGATCGCCGCGGCGACGGTCATGATCGACAGTGTGTACGGGGTGGAGGAGGCATTGCCGATGTCCAGGCTGAAGGCGGGGTCCAGCGTGGACGGCATCACCTGCGGAAACAGCCCGAGGAAGAGGGTCACCACAGTGGCGAGGATCGTGGCCGCAGTGCCGACGAAGGCCCATCCCTCCCGACCACGAGCATTCGCCGACAGGCCGCCGATCATGGCGACGATGGCGATGGCGATGGTGAGCCAGGTCAGTGAGGTGTTGCTGTACGCCACGCCGTACCAGATCGTGAAGGCGGCCAGAGCCAGCAGGGCGACAAGTCCGGTCCGGCCGGCGAAGCGGCGGGCCCTGGCGCGGATGTCGCCGACGGTCTTGAGGGCGACGAAGATCGCCCCGTGCGTGGCGAACAGGGTCACGGTGACCAGTCCACCGAGCAGGGCGAATGGGTTGAGCAGATTGACCACGCCTCCGACGTACTCATTCTCGGCGTCCAGCGGTACGCCGGCGACGATGTTGGCCAGTGCGACTCCCCAGAGCAGCGCCGG
>JAKDKP010000151.1 GCA_030453285.1 Propionibacteriales bacterium | reverse complement strand
GACACCACAGCAATCCTGGCCGAGCCTTCCGCCGGCCGATGCCCCGAGCACCGGACCCATCGAGGCTGTCCCGGTCACGGGTCGGACTCCGGCCACGACACCTCGCCCTGGTGGCGGTTGGACGTCGGCGCAGAACGGCTGGTCCGACGATGCCCGGCAACTCTCGGCCGAGCCGGTGGTCCGGACCGGTCCCAGTGGGCTGCTGCTGGGCGAGGGGGCACATGGCCCGGTCTCCATTCGGCTGTTCCGTACTTCGCCGACGCGGGTGCTCCTGGCCGTGCCTGACTATGTGTCGTGGCTGCTGGCGTACCGCTGCATCTCGCTGGGCGCGCATCTGTCGGTGTTGGCGCAGGAGCCACGACGATGGCGGGGACTCCAGGACGCCGTGCAGGCCGGAGGCGGCACGGCCGAGATGTTGGGTCAAGGTCAGGTGCCACCGACGGCCGGTCGTCCCTACCGCCCCTCGGTGGTGGTGGACGATGCCGATTTCTATGACGGCATCCAGCAGCCACTCGGGCCGTGGCAGGCACTCCTGGTGTCGATGGACGTCACCAGTTCGAGTGCGGTGTTCGCGCTCCGCAGTTGTGACATGGCTCTGGTGTCGCCGTTCAACGACAAGGTCGGCGAGAACCTGCGCCGGGCGTACGCCCTGAACAACCACCAGCTCAAGCAGTGTCAGAACCTGCAGGACCACGAAGTGATCCTGGCCATGCCGCGTCAGGTGATGAAGATCGCGATCCCGCCGACCAAGCTGGAGTACAAGCTTCTCTTCGCCTGAGCTGCACCGCCTCGATTCAACGACGTGGAGGCTCCGGCGCGTTCGGCAGCAGCGGACGCATGAATGAGCGTTCGTACCGGATGACACATCCGCTCTCGTCGCGGATGCGGTCCGCAGCGATGAACTCCGGGTCGACGCCGAAGAGCTGGCGGTACTTCTCGTAGGAGGCAAGGCTGTCGAAGGTGAAGAGTGCCTCCGCCTGATCGCTGGCCCCTTCGGCGGGGAGGAAGTAACCGTGATGCGTGCCGCCGTGCTCCTCGACCAGGCGCATCCACGCCTTGGCGAACTGCTCGAATGACTCGATCTTCGTTGAGTCGATCGTGTAATGGACGACACAGGTGATCATGTCGGCAGTCTAATGATCACCAGCCGGTCGGGGCGTGATCCATCCAGTACATCAGTCTCAGCCGGCCAGACCCAGGGCGAAGGTGTACGCGTCCAGCACGGCCAGCACCAACGGCACGATCGCCATGATCGCAATCCATTCGACGATGTCGCCCAGGCGTCCCCATACCGGGGAGATGATCTTGTCGGCAAAGCTTGTTCCGTACGCGGTCAGGATGACGCAGGCGGTGATCCCCACACCCAACCCGAGACCGATCCGCAGCACATCGTTGTTGATCATGAACAGCGTCGCCGACAGTGCCATGGTGGCCACCGCCATACCGGAGGCGAGCAGCGCCAGTCGGTGGCTGAAGCCGATGAACGATCGCGAGCGCAGCATCAGAGCCAACGCAACGGCAGCGGTCAGCAGCACCGCCCAGATCGATCCGTGGCGCAGGACCTGGAGACAGCCGATCGTCACGGTGATCGCCGTTGCCGTGAGGAAGGCGCCCAGCAGCTTGTCGGCCATCACGGCCCGGATCACGATGTCGGACTGCACCGGCGTCTCATCGGCGATCAGTTGATCCGATGACGAGGGCAGGTTGGGCAGCGCAATGCGGGCGAGTCGGAACGACAGCGCCGGGAGCACGATGGTCAGACCCATCAGCAGCGCGACGGCAACCGCCGAGGCGGCGACCTCCTGAGCCGGCCATGCCACGGCGGTGATCTGCACGATGATCATCACCATCGCCGACAGTGCCACCGAGAGGAAGCCGAAGGTGGTGACCCGGGCGGCCAGGCCGAGAACGCCGGCCGTGAGCAGAACACCGGCCGCCGCGGTGAGGACCGCGATGGCCAGGCCCTGTTGCAGGAGGTGGAAACCGCCCAGTCCGCCCAGGATGACCGACATCCATCCCAGGGCGACCGCGGAGGGTAGCTTGCCGAAGGCCCGCGAGGCCAGCACCGCGGCGAGCCCGGCTCCGAACGAGAGCACCAACGCCGCCAGGGCACCGAGCAGGGTGGATTGCCGGATCAGCAGCAGGGTCGGCAGACCGATCAGGAAGAGGGCTGCCAGGATCAGGGCGCCCCGTTGGCTGTGTCGGGAGTTCCAGGCCGGTTGGGTCGTGGTCGAGGTGGCGACGGCATCCACCACGTCGTCGAACGCGGCGTCGGGCATCGCTGCCTCGAGCTGACGCAGATGCAGCGTCTCGCCGTCGCGGATGTCGAGGCTGGACACGTCGGAGGTGACGTCGAGGGGATCCTCGCCGAAGCGCTGCAGCACCCAGTTGTGCACCACATCGGCGGCGCTGCCCCCCTCGTACCCGGAAAATCGGACGATGTTGGGCATGATCTCGCCAAGCGTCGTCCCGCCCGGCAGAGCCAGGTCGATGCGGCGCGTGGGCGAGATGACGGTGACCCTGGCCAGGTCCTCTCCTGCTGCACTCACACGCCGCAGCGTACAGACTCAGGGGTGCGAAAGCTGCGCGCGAGGCTCGCCCGCGATCCGATCGGCCCCACTCGGGATGCGCATCGCCTCGCTCGTGATCCCAATGGTTGGCATGATGGGGACGCGCACCAGGCTCACCGGTCGGTGCCCAACAGTCCGGGTCGGCGGAGAGGCAGTACGCATGGGTGTCGTCACATGGGTCCGCAGCAAGCGTGCGGACCCGCCGCCGATGCCACGTGGCGACCTCCTGCTCGAGTCCCCTCCCGAGATTCCTCCTCCACCACCGTCCAAGGGTTTTGGCGCAGTGCTGCGTGCTCTGCCGATGGTTGCCGGCGCCGGCGCGATGGCGATGATGATGATGGGACAGGGTCCAGGACGTGGCCCCTTGGGTGCGGTCATGGGCGGCCTGTACGGGGTGTCGATGCTGGGCATGATGATGAGCCAGGTCGGCCGCGGAAATGATGACACCGCCGCCCAGCTCGACGCTTCGCGACGTGACTACTTCCGCTACCTCAGCCAGACTCGCCGCAAGGTGCGTCAGTCCGCCGCTGCCCAGCGTCGGGCCGTCACCTGGCGGCATCCGCATCCGTCGGTGCTGTGGTCGGCGGTGGGGCAGAAGCGGATGTGGGAGCGACGCCCCGACTCCGACGACTTCATGTCGATCCGCATCTCCGAAGGTCCGCAGCAGTTCGCCCAACGGATCACCCCGCCGGAATCGAAGCCGATCGAGGACCTCGAACCTCTCACCACTGGCGCACTGCGGCGCTTCATCCGGACTCATCGCACCGTGCCCAGCGTGCCGCTGGCGCTCAGCTTCAAGGGATTCTCCACGGTTCAGTTGATCGGTGATCAGGAGTGCGGGCGCCAGTTGGCGTACGGGATGATCGCCCAGATCGCCACCTGGCAGGCCCCGACCGACTGCCGGATCGTGTTCTGCGTCGCGCCCGAGGCACGGCACCTGTGGGACTGGGCGAAGTGGCTGCCGCACGCCCAGCACCCGACCCGCCGCGACGGTGCGGGATCGATTCGCCTGTTCGCCACCAACACCACTGATCTTGCCCAGGTCAGCGACGGTGTCTCCGGTGGTGGGGACACCGGAGCCAAACACGTCGTGCTGCTGGTGGACGGGATCGCCAACGTCTCCGCCGATGCGTTGAGCTCACCGAACACACGCGTCACCATGATCGACGTGTCCGCGATCCGGGAACGTCCCCGACGGGTCGAGCCCGGCCACGCGATTCTGGAGACCCAGCCCGAGACGCTGACACTGCACCGTCGTCAGCCGTCGGGACAGGTCGCCCGGACACCGTTGGGCAAGCCGGACCAGATCCCGATGATCACCGCCGAGATCCTGGCCCGCTCACTGGCCCCGTATCGGATGCCGACCACCGCGGTCGAGGAGATCAGCGACGATGATGCGGCCGAGGTCACCTTCGAGCCGCCGAAGGACTATCCCGCCATGCTGGGCCAGGGCGACCCGCTCACGTTCGATCTTCGCCAGAACTGGAAACTGCGGCCCATGCATCAGCGGTTGCGGGTGCCGGTGGGCAACGGCACCGACATGCGACCGGTCGAACTCGACATCAAGGAGTCCGCCCTGGGCGGCATGGGCCCGCACGGCATCTGCATCGGTGCCACCGGATCGGGCAAATCGGAGTTTCTTCGTACGCTCGTGCTTGGCTTGGCCATGACGCACTCCTCGGAGTTCCTGAACTTCGTCCTGGTCGACTTCAAGGGCGGTGCGACCTTCCTGGGGCTGGACACCTTGCCGCACGTGTCGGCCGTGATCACCAACCTCGAGGGCGAGTTGACCTTGGTCGACCGCATGCAGGACGCGCTGGCCGGCGAGATGGAGCGCCGGATGGAGGTGCTGCGCGATGCGGGCAACTTCAAGAATCGCGAGGACTACGAGGAGGCCCGACTCGAGGGTCTCGACGTCCCACCAATGCCGTCGCTGTTCATCGTCGTCGACGAATTCTCCGAGCTGCTGTCGGCGCGTCCGGAATTCATCGAGTTGTTCATCCAGATCGGCCGTATCGGTCGATCCGTCGGCGTGCACCAGCTCCTGGCCTCCCAGCGGCTGGAGGAGGGCAAGCTCCGCGGTCTGGACACCTTCTTGTCGTACCGGATTGCGCTGCGCACGTTCTCGGCTGCCGAGTCGCGCACCGTGATCGGGGTCCCGGACGCGTATGAACTGCCCAGCGGCCCGGGTAATGGCTACCTGAAGTACGACACGACCAACATGGTGCAGTTCAAGGCCGCCTACGTCTCCGGCCCCTGGGAGGGAACATCGGCCTCACCGATCTCCGGTGCCAGTGCCGGCGGACTGATGGCCGCCTCTGCGCTGCAGCCCAGGGCGTGGATCCCGCCGGTGCTGGAGTTCGAGGCGGGCAACGTGCCGATCGTCGAACCACCCGCGGCGCCAGAACCGGAGGAGGACGAACTCGAGGACCAGGCGGAGCCGGTCACCGTTGAGGAGGAGGCCGACACCGAGACGTTGCTCAACATCGTGGTGGGCAAGTTGCGGGGCCAGGGGTGGCCGTCGCATCGGGTGTGGCTCCCGCCGTTGGACGACCCACCCACGGCCGACCAGCTTCTCGGCGAGCTGGCCGAGGTCGAAGGACGCGGGCTGACCACTCCCGATCCGCGGTTCCACCACACGCTCACCGCGCCGGTGGCGCTGGTCGATCGACCTCGCCAGCAGCGGCGCGATCCGATGTGGATGAACTTTGCCGGTTCGGGTGGGCACCTGGCGGTGATTGGTGGTCCACAGTCGGGCAAGAGCACGGCGATCCGTACGGTGATGACCACGCTGGCCCTCACCCACACCCCGGAGGAGATCGGCTTCTACGTTCTCGACTTCGGTGGCGGCTCGCTCGGTGCCATGCGCGACATGCCGCACGTGGGTTCGGTCTGTGGCCGGCTCGACGTCGATCGCGTACGACGCACCGTTGCGGAGATGACTTCATTGGTGCAGTCCCGCGAGCTGTCCTTCGCCGAACTCGGTGTGGACTCGATGAACACCTATCGGCGTGGCCGTCGGGACGGCTCCATCCCCAAGGACCGTTTCCCCACCGACGTGTTCCTGATCATCGACGGCTGGTCGACGATGCGGTCGGAGTTCGAGGAACAGGATTCGGTGATCACCACGCTGGCCGGCCGTGGCCTCGGCTTCGGCGTGCACATCGTCGGGACCGGCAACAAGTGGTCGGACTTCCGACTCGCGATTCGTGACCTGATCCAGAGCCGGATCGAGCTCAAGCTCGGCGACGCATTCGAGTCCGAGATCGACCGCAAGATTGCGGCCCTGGTGCCGTCGGGTCGGCCGGGACGCGGTCTGTCGATCGACAAGCTGCACATGCTCACCGCCCTGCCGCGGATCGATTCGGTCGAGAGTGCCGACGACCTGTCCGACGGCTCGAAAAAGATGATCACCACGATGAACGCGGCCTGGTCGGGTCCGCGCGCAGCCGAGGTCCGGATGCTTCCCGAGCTGTTGCCCGCCGCAGCCCTGCCACCCATCGAGTACAACGGCGGCGACCGTTCGATCCCGTTCGGGGTGGACGAGTTGGAGTTGGCGCCGACGTACTGGAATCCGGCCGTGGAGCCGCACTTCGTCGCCTTTGGGGCGCCGGAGTGCGGGAAGACATCGTTGCTGCGGACCTTCCTCGACGGCATCACCACCCGGTACGCCGGGAACGAGGCGAAGGTGATGATCATCGACTA
>JAKDKP010000150.1 GCA_030453285.1 Propionibacteriales bacterium | reverse complement strand
CTGGTAGGCACCGGGATTCCTTGCCTCGTTGGGCAGCGGAGAGTAGGTCCACTCGTCGTTCGGCAGCGTCACCGAGGTGCCGTAGATGCTCATCGCCACGCTGTTCCTGGCCACCGGCGACTTCGCCACATCGCCGCCGGCGGCGGCCACCGTCACGTCGGCTGGGGGTGTCACACCGGCCTTGCGGAGATCGGTCCAGTACGTCCACCACTCGACCAGGTCGGCCTTGCCGAAGCCGAGTTCCGTCCCATCGTCGGAGAACCAGTCCAAGTCCTTCTGGCGCAGAAACACCTGGAAGTGGTTCGGCTGGCTCAGGCTGTCGGCCAGCGCCCACTGACGCTCGGGCAGTGTCTCCTGGATCTTCGCTGCGGCACGGCCGAACTCTGACCAGGTCATCTCCGGGGTCACCTCGACATCGGCCCGCTGCAGGGCATCGGCCCGGGTGACCAGCGCCATCGGGCTGCTGCCGGCGGGAACCTCGTACAGCCTGCCGTCGATCTTGGCCTGATTCAGGAACTTCGCATCCAGCTTGGTCAGGTCGAGCCCTGGTCGATCGGTGAGGTCCAGCAGGCGGTTCTGGGAGGCGTACGTGGTGACCTGGTCGTCCTGGAAGACGTCCGGTCCCGCGTTCGCGGCGAACTGCGTGTTCAGCTTGTCGTAATACCCGGAGAAGGAGGCCGGGGAGGTCTCGACCTTGATGCCGGGATTGGCCTTCTCGAAGGCGTCGATGGCCTTGTTCGTGGCCTTGTGACGATCGTTGTTGCCCCACCAGGTCACCTGCAGCGTGACCTCGTCGGTGCCACCACCGGCAGGCGAGCAGGCCCCGATCAGGGGTACGACCATGGCCACCATCAGGGCGGCAATCTTCTTGTGCATGTGGATCAGCTCCTGGAGGTCGTTGCGGCACTGGGCAGTGCGGCGGTGATGGTGCGTTGCAGTTCGAGCAGGCTTTCGGTGTCCGACCGGAGCGTCCCGGCCACGTCCTGCAGAGATCGGTCCTGCGGCCGGTGGGCAAGTTCGATCATCGGCAGGCCTCGCTTGTCGGCATGGCGTTGAACCTCTCGTCGGGTGGCGGAGGTGTGCAGCACGGCGACCAGATCAAGCTCCGTCAGCGATTCCACCGAGTCGTCGGCCACTTCGATGAGCGTCAGGTCGTCGCGGCGGGCGCGTACCAGGTCCAGATACAGCGGGCTGGTGGACGCCCGGGCCACCAGCGCCACGGGCCCCTGGGGAAGTTGACTGATCTCGTCCAGCACCCGTGGCGCGAGGCCGGACATCAATGGCAGGACCCGGCAGTGCCCAGGCGCGCGTTCCTCCAGCTCGGTGCTGTGGAAGACCAGCGCCACGACGTGGCTGAATCCCCACAGGGTGGACGGGTCGGCTCGGACCTGCTCGATGGCAAGGGGCGTCACCGGTGTCCTGGCGGGCAGGACGTCGCTGACCTGTCCGGCGTATCGTTCGACCGACACCTCGACGCCGACGAAGGCGACCCGCATGCCGTGGTCGAGCATGTGCAGCCGATTGGCCATCGCCTTGGCCCTGGCACCCGGGTTCACGCCTCCGGTGAGATAGGCGACGGCAGCACGGTCGGCTTCGATCCAGAGCCGCCGGTGCGAGAAGTCACCGGTCGAACTCGAGTCCGGCAGCCGGGTGAAGGTGCCACGTCCACGCCTGGTGGTCACCAGGTGTGCGCGGGTGAGGTCGTCGTACGCCTGCCGCACCGTGTCGATGGCAACGCCCAGCCGGCTCGACAGTTGCCGCACGGAGGGAATCTGTGTTCCTTCCGGCACTCCTCCGGTGGCGATCAGGTATTCCAGTTGGGTCTTGATCTGCATCCAGATGGGGACGCCGGAAGTCTCGTCCACACGGAGGCGGGACCATGGATCACTGGTTGACGACTGTGTCATGGTGTACTGCCTATCTAGTACACCCGTCCAGCACAACCCTGGAGTCGTGCCGTTCCACATTCTGGGACGGCTACTGGCAGAGAAGTATCGTCACTGGCGCGGTGTTCCTCGCCTACGCTGGTGCCTGTGAGCCTTGCCGTACGGGTCATCCCGTGTCTCGACGTCCATGCCGGACGGGTGGTGAAGGGCGTCAACTTCACCGACCTGCGCGATGCCGGCGATCCGGTCGAGCTGGCCGCGGCCTACGACCGCGCGGGGGCCGACGAGGTCACCTTCCTCGACATCTCCGCCTCCAACGAGGGCCGTGAGACCACCTTCGAGGTGGTCAGTCGGACTGCCGAAACCGTCTTCATCCCGCTGACCGTGGGCGGCGGGGTGGGGTCGGCGGAGGACGTCGACGCCCTGCTCCGGGCGGGCGCGGACAGGGCCGCGATCAACACCACTGCCGTACACCGCCCCGAGGTGATATCCGAGATCACCCGCCGGGTCGGCAACCAGGTGCTGGTGCTCTCGGTGGATGCCCGACGCGACCCCGACCAGCCCTCCGGTTTCGGCGTCACCACCCACGGCGGCCGCAAGAACGCCGGTCTGGATGCCTTGGCCTGGGCACGGCAGGGCGTCGAGTTGGGGGTCGGCGAGATCCTGCTGAACTCGATGGACGCCGACGGCACCACCACAGGATTCGACCTGGAGATGATCAACGCGATTCGTGCCGTGGTCGACGTGCCCCTGATCGCCTCCGGCGGTGCCGGACGGGTCGGCGACTTCGTTGCCGCGGTCGAGGCCGGGGCCGATGCGGTGCTCGCGGCCAGCGTGTTCCATTTTGGTACGTTGACCGTCACCGAGGTGAAGGAAGCCCTGGCAGCCGCCGGGCACCCCGTCCGACTCACCTGATTCTCGAGGAGCTCTCCATGCTTGCCTGGCTGCCGTACGACGATCTCGCTGCTGCAGAACAGGCGATCGGACCGCTGCCCGAGGGTGTGGAGTGCGAGCCGTTCCCTCGGGCCGATCAGCCGCCGCGACGTGTCGATGAGGTCGGCTTCTTCGTGGTACCGTACCTCAGCGGCAGCTCACCGCTGGAGCGGATCGACGAGATGTCCTCGCTCCAGGTGGTACAGACCCAGACCGCCGGCTACGAGGAGATCCTCCCGCTCGTCCCGGACGCGGTCACGCTGTGCAACGCCACCGGGGTGCATGATGCCAGCACCGCCGAAATGACGTTGGCGTTGATCCTGGCCAACGGCCGGCACCTCGACATGTACGCCCGTCAGCAGACCGAGGGCCGCTGGAAGGGGAAATGGGGCAACTCCTTGGCCGACAAGCGCGTGTTGATCTTCGGCTACGGCAACATTGGCGCCGCGATCGAGCGCCGACTCACCGGCTTCGAGGTCGCCTCGATCACCAAGGTCGCCAGCCGCGCCCGGGACGACATCCACGGGACTGATGAACTGCCCGATCTGCTGCCGACGGCCGACATCGTCATCCTGATCGCCCCGCACACCGCCCAGACCGACAAGATCATCAATGCCGAATCCTTGGCACTGATGCCGGACGGAGCCCTGCTGGTGAACGTGGCCCGGGGCAAGCTGGTCGACACCGAGGCGCTGCTGGCCGAGACGACCTCGGGCCGGCTGCGCGCCGCACTCGACGTGACCGATCCCGAACCGCTTCCTGCCGACCACCCGCTCTGGACCGCCCCGGGCGTGACGATCTCGCCCCACGTGGGGGGCGCGAGCACGGCGTTCACTCCGCGGACCAACAAGCTGATCGGTGATCAACTTCGTCGATGGGTGGCCGGCGAACAACTGATCAATGTCGTACGGGCCGGCTCGGCGAGCGACGGGGGTGGGGCATGACCGACCCCTGCCTGTTCTGCAAGATCGTCGCCGGCGACATTCCTTCGCGCACGGTGTACACCGACGCGCACGCTGTTGCCTTCCTCGACATCGCGCCCTTCCATCGCGGGCACACGCTGGTCGTCCCACGTCGCCACGTCGCCGATGTGCTGGCCGAACCGCCGGCGTTGGCCGAGATCGCCCCCGCCATCGAGCACACCTCGAAGCTGCTGGTCGATCGCCTCGGCGCCGACGGGCTCAACGTCTTCTCCTCAGCCGGCGCGGTCGCTGGCCAGGACGTGTTCCACCTACACGTCCATCTGGTGCCCAGGTACGAGGCGGCGGCGGGTCTGCGCGGGCTGTTCCAGCGGACCGCGAGTGACGATCCGGCCGAGCTCGACGCCGTACTCGCAGAACTGGGCGACGGGTGAGCACACCGGTCCAATCGCCCACCGGCTCGGCGTCGCGGCCAGCGCGGTTGCTGGACTTCCTGGCCGAGTTCCTGCCGGGCCTGTTGGTGGCGTTGGCGATCCTGCCGCTGGTGATCCGCGGCGGGAGCTATGCACCGTGGGTGCCCCAGACCACCGACCTGGAGGTGTACGTCTACGCTGCGGCAGATCTGCTGGCGGGCAAGGACGTCTACCAGACGCAATCGCCGCTCGGCCTGTGGTTCATCTATCCGCCGGTCGCGGCGATCCTGATGATTCCCCTGGTGGTCGGACCGTACGTGGTGTGGCAGGCCGTCTGGACCGCCCTGCTGGTCCTGGCGCAGAACTCGGTGCTGAAGCGCTGCGGTGTTCCTCGCGGTTGGAAGCTGGCCGTGGTGTCGATCGCGTTGATCATCGCCATGGAGCCGATCCGTACCACGCTCGGGTACGGGCAGGTGAACACCCTGCTGATGTCCCTGGTGATCGCCGACCTGCTGCCCGACCGCGGAACCGGCTCCGAGGCGCAGGAAACATCTGGGACCGGCCGATGGTTGCCGCAGGGGACCCTGCTGGGACTGGCTGCGGCGATCAAGCTGACTCCGATGCTGTTCGTGGTCTTCGCCCTTGTGCTGGGTCGGCGGGCGCCGCAACTTCGGCAGGTGGCGCTGCGGGCGCTGATCTCATTCAGCGTCCTTGGGCTGACGGGTCTGGTGCTGCAGCCATCGGGGACTCTCACCTTCGTGACCAAGGTGTTGACCGGAGACACCTACGGCAATCCTGTGTACGTAGGAAATCAGTCGCTTGGGGCGGTCTTCGCTCGCACCTGGCCGTCCGTTGCCGATCCCGTTACCGGCGCGGCCAAGCAGGGGATCGGTGGCCTGGTCGCCGGAGCCGTGGTGGCATTGATTGCCCTGTATGTGGCCCGCCAACTCTGGCACCGTGGAGACCGGGTGCTCGCCGTCGGGATCGTCGGAATGGCCACCTGTCTGGCCTCACCCATAGCTTGGACCCATCACCATGTCTGGCTGGTGCCGATGGCACTGGGGCTGATCGGTTCGACGGTCCCGTTGGTGATGCGGATCGCGCTGGCCGGCTGGGCACTGTGGAATGCGGTGGGTCCGGTGTTGGCCTTTTTGCCGTACGGAAACAACATCGAACTCACCTACCAACCCTGGCAGCGATTGGTTGCCAACTTCGGGCCCTTGTTTGGCACGGCGACGCTGGTGGTGATGGCCCTGTGGTTACTGCGGGGCCTGTGGTTACTGCGGGGCACGCGTCATGCCGGACCGGACATGGTTGGCGAGCGGGCGGTGAGCGGGACGATGCCGGGTGGAACAGCGGTCGCCGGATGATGGTCGCGGAGAAACTTCCTGCTCACAAAGTGAGACAAGTTGTCCATCTCTTGACTCCGCTGGAAGTATCCGGGAACGATGAACGTATGCAGCAGATCCAGATTCTCGTAGTAACAAGGCGTGTCGCCTGAGGAAAATCCCTCATCACGACACGCCCCCTCGTATGCCACTAGGCAGCGGGGGTTTTTTGTTGGTCGGTTGATCCCGAACAGCAAAGCACTACGAGAACCGCCTCACTGTTGACACCTCGACCACCGGAGTCGAGGTGGATGCGCCTACTACCCGAGGACAGAGGAACATGAAGATCACCGAGCAAGACCCGGAAACGGCTCTGGGCGTCGCGCCGACTGGGCCGCCGAATGCGGCGAAGGCGAACCAGACCCCGAGCGGTTCCAACAAGCCGGCCCGCGTTCGCCCCGACCACAGCAACGAACCCGAGATCATGACCGGTTCGCAGGCCTTGGTGAAGTCGCTGGAGCTGGCCGGCGCCGACACCGTGTTCGGAATCCCCGGCGGGGCCATCCTCCCGGCCTACGACCCCCTCTTCGATTCCGAGACCGTGCGTCACATTCTGGTCCGCCACGAGCAGGGCGCCGGTCACGCGGCCGAGGGATATGCGGTGGCCACCGGACGCGTCGGTGTCTGCATGGCCACCTCCGGCCCCGGTGCCACCAATCTGGTCACCGCGCTGGCCGATGCCTACATGGACTCGGTTCCGATGGTGGCGATCACCGGGCAGGTCGCCAGTGCCTCGA
>JAKDKP010000149.1 GCA_030453285.1 Propionibacteriales bacterium | reverse complement strand
AGTCGACGCCACGGACGGCGTGCACGCGTCCGGGCCGGAACAGCGATCCGGTCCTGGTGCGGTGGGTGACGTGGACGTCGCGCAGTTCGATCACCGGCGTGGTGTCGCTCATCGTGCGACCTCCGGGTGGGCGGCGTACCAGTGGGTGGTGTCGTCGATCCGCCGCAGCTCGGCCCGGGCCTCGCGGCCGATCTCGGGGTGCGAAGAACGAGGAGAGAATCGATCACCGGCAACGAAGTCACGCGGCGAGGGCACGACGCCGGGCACCTGGTGCAACCGCGCCGCACCACTCTCGATCGACAGCACCGCACCCAGCAGACCGCGGGTGTATTCATGCCGCGGATCGGTGAGTAGTTCGGTGGTCGTCCCGGACTCGACCACCTGCCCGGCGTACATCACGGTGATCCGGTGCGCCAGTTGCGCCACCAGGGCCAGGTCATGGCTGACGAACACCATCGCAAAACCGAGCTTCTCGCGCAGATCGTTGAGCAGGTCCACGACTTGCCGTTGAACGGTGACGTCGAGCGCGGTGGTGGGTTCGTCGGCAATGATCAACTTGGGGTTGCGGGTCAGCGCCATCGCGATCAGGACGCGCTGTCGCTGACCACCGGACAACTCGTGTGGGTAGCTCTTCAACGTACGAGCCGGATCCAGACCGACAAGCTCCAACAGCTCGGTGGCGCTCCGCTGCCCACCGCGCCGGGTGAGCTGGGCCAGTTGGGACTTGATCAACATCGACGGGTTCAGCGAGGAGAGCGCATCCTGATAGATCATCGCGAGCTCGTGTCCCCGTAGGGCGTTGTGCTGCGCCGGGGTCATCGCCAGCAGATCCTTGCCCTCGAAGAGGATCTGACCGCTCAACCGCGCGGTCGACGGCAACAGCCCCATCACCGCCATCGAGGTGATCGACTTGCCGCAACCGGACTCCCCGACCAGCCCCATCGTCTCGCCAGGCCGTACGGAGAAGGACACCTGATCGACGATGTCGACGTCACCGTGCGCGTCGGGAAACGCGATCGTCAGATCCTTCACCTCAAGGATCGGCGCTGTGTCCGGAGCGGGCAGGACGAGCCGGTCGGTACGCCGCAGTTCGACGGCACGCAGCTCGGCCAACCGGTCGGCCAGGGGCACGATCGTTCCCGCGATCGGGGCCTCCTGGAGGTGATCAACAGCTGTGACGGCGGCGGTGGTCTGGTCGATCTTGTCGTCGACCTCGACGTGACGCCGTGCCTTCGGGCTGACCATGGCATCGGTCATGCCTTCGGACAGCACGTTCAGACTGAGCACAGTGAGCAGGATCAACAACCCTGGAAAGAAGGTCGGCCACCAGTAGCCGGACAGCAGCAGGCCCTTGCCGTCGGCGAGGATGTTGCCCCACGACGGCTCGGGCGGGCGGACACCGGCGTTGATGAAGGACAGCGATGCCTCGAAGACGATCGCATCGGCGACCAGCACGGTGGCGAAGACCAGGATCGGCGCAATGCAGTTGCGGGCGACATGCTTGGCCAGGATCCACCAGATGCGCGCTCCCATCACCTTGGTCGCGGCAACGTAGTCCTCACCGAACTGGGCCAGCACGTTGGCACGGACGACGCGGGTCAGCTGCGGGGTGTAGAGGAAGGCGATGGTGCCGATCAGCACCGGCAAGGAGCTGCCGAAGACCGCCACGAAGACCGCCGCCAGAGCGATGCCGGGGAAGGACATCACGATGTCGAGGATGCGCATCACCACCTCGGAGATCCATCGTGGCGCGGTGGCGGTGACCGAGCCGAGCACGGCAGCGGCAGCCAGCGCGATCGCGGTCGCACAGACACCGATCAGCAACGAGGAGCGGGCGCCGGCGGCCACCCGGGCGAAGATGTCGCGACCGATCGAGTCGGTGCCGAACCAGTCCTGGCCGGACGGGGGTTGGACTGGAACACCACTGGCGAGCGGGTCACCGAACAGCGGCGCACAGATCGCCATCAGCACGACCAGCAAGAAGACGAACAGGCTGATCTTGGATCCGATCGGGAGCGCGGCCAGCCGCAGACCGGGCTCGCTGAGCTTCTCGGTGAGGGTGCGTCGCATCTCACACGCTCCTGATCCGGGGGTTGACGAGGACGTACAGCATGTCGACGGCGATGTTGACCACGATGAAGGCGATCGCCACCGTGAGGGTGACGCCTTGGACGAGATTCACGTCGTTGCGGGTCACGCCGTCGAGGATCAGTTGACCCATGGCCTGGATGATTAAGATGAACTCGATCACGACCGCACCCCCCATCAGGTACGACACCCGCAACCCGAGCACGGTGATCGGGGTGATCAAGGCGTTGCGCAGCACATTGCGCGCGATCACCACCCGTCGGGGGATGCCGGCACCGATGGCGGTCCGGACGTAGTCCCGATCGAGCTCCTCGACCATGGACGTACGAACAACGCGGGTCAGCGAACCCGACACCGGCACGGCCAGGGCCAGCGCGGGCAGGAACACGTTGTTGAAATAGATCCCCGGGCCGTCGGTGAACGGCACCCACACCGCCACCAGAGCAGGGAACACGCCCGCACCGCCGGGAATGTCACCCAGCCACTGGATCAGCAGGATCGCCAACCAGAACGAGGGTGTCGCCAGGGAGGCGATGGAGACCACACGAATCACCTGGTCCGGCCACCGGTCGCGGAAGAGGGCGGCCACTACACCGAGCACCAGGGCGATCACCACGGCCAGAATGAGACCCAGCAAGGTGAGCTGCAGGGTGATCGGGAAGGCTTTGGCGACCAGGTCGGTGACCGGCACGTTGCCGCTGGAAGTGCCGAGATCGCCGGTGATCAACCCCCCGAGGAAGCGGACGTAGCGCACGACCAACGGATCGTTGAGAAAGTGCTCGGCCCGGTAGGCGTCCAGGGCTTCGAGGGAGGCCGATTCACCCAACGCCAGCCGGGCCGGGTCGACCGGCGAAAAGGACATCACGAAGAACACCAGGAAGGTCACTCCGAGCACCATGATCGGCAACGCCAGCAGGCGTCTGATGATCAGGTTCACCAGTGTGGACAAGCTTCGTCCCCTCCTCGTACGACTCAGGTCAAGCGTCTTCGGTCAGGCGGCTTCGCTCACCCGTCGAGGGCTGCGGCTGCTCGGTCGGTGACCGGGGTTGATGATCACGTCGGCAACGGGGGCGCCCGGCTCCGACGATGATCACTTGGTGGATGCGGCGCCCAGGAAGGACAGTCCAGTCAGGGAGATCGGCGCGAAGTCGACCAGACTGGTCGAGTCCCAGGCCGTCGGCGCCTTGCGGTGGAACAACGGATACAGCGGGACATCGTCGGAGATCGCATCGAAGATCTGCCCCCAGACAGTCTTCTGCTCGTCACCGGTCGCCTCGACGGCCTTGGCCAGCAGGTCCTGCACCGTCGCGTACGCGTTGGTGCTCTTCCAGTGCATCCGCGTGTCGGTCCACACGTCGTTGGCGTACCACCAGCGCAGCAGCAGGTCGGCGTCGTTGCCGAACACCGACGGGTCGCCTGGTGCGATCACGAGGTCGTACGAGCCGCCCTGCCCGTCAATGGTGGTGTAGACGTCGGCGGACTTCTTCTCGGCGAACTCGACCTGCAGGCCAACGGCCTCCAGGCTCTCCTTCATGATCGGCGTCGCCTGCTTCACCCAACTGTGATCGGTGCACAGCATCCTGATCTTGGTCAGCCCGGTCTCGCCGAGCAACGACTTTGCCTTGGCCGCGTCGAAGGCGTAGACGGTCGAGGCCTTCTTGTAGGCCGGGTGGTCCTCCGGGACGAAGCAGGTGGCGGCCGTGGCGTTGCCGAGCAGCGCGGTCTGGATGATCTTGTCCATGTCGAGGGCGTACATCACCGCCTGCCGGTTCTTGACGTTGTCGAAGGGGGCCGATCCGTTGTTGAACATGGCGAACAACAGGCCGAATCCCTGCACCGACTCGACCTTGGCCGTGGATTCGATCGTCTTGATCGACAGGTACGGCACCGAGTCGATCGCCTGCACCGTCCGCGACTGCAGACCGTTGGTGCGGGTGGAGTCGTCGGGGAGGATCTTCCACTCCATGGCGGCAGCCTTGGCCGGATACGGACCCTTGTAGTCGGCGAACCGTTCGAACTTGATCGACTTGGTGGCCGCACCGTTGTCGGTCATCTTGTACGGGCCGGTGCCGACCGGGTTGGCGTCGAACGCCTTCGGATCGGCCTCGACGGCCGCCTTCGGGACGATCTTGACCACGGCGAGTCGCTCGTTGATCAAGGAGAACGCATACTTCAGCCTTATGCTGACAGTCTTGTCGTCCTTGGCCGTCACGCTGTCGATGAACGGAACGAACGAGGCGTACAGCGAAGCATTCTTCGGATCGAGCACGCGCTCGAAGCTGAACACGACATCATCGGTGGTGACCGGGCTGCCGTCGTGGAACACGGCACCCTCGCGGAGACTGACCTCATAGGTGGTCTCGTCGATCTTGGTCGGCAGGTCGGCCCCCAGGGCGGCGTAGACCTGCCGGTCGGCGGCGGGCAGGATCTCGGTGAGCCCCTCCAGGGTGTGCCAGTTGGCGGCCACGGTGAGGGCGGCGCTGGTGCTCATCGGGTCGTATCCGTTGGTACCCAGTTCGTACGAGATCCCGGCGACGATGGTGCCGTCCTGTTTGGCGCCCCCGGTCTGGCCGGTCTGTCCGGCGGTGCGCTTGTTGGGGTTCTCTCCCCCGCAGGCGGCGACGGTGCCGGCCACGGTGGCAGCCGCGCCGATCACTCCGGCCAGCCGCAGGAAGCCGCGCCTGCTCGTGGCCGCGGCCGGTCCCGTTGTGTTCTCCATCGAACTCCCTCATAAGATCAGACGTCTGATGTCGGATGTTGGGGGCTAAGGTATGCCCACCATCAAGGGAGGTCAAATGGCAACACGACGATCCTCGGCTGCGGCCGGCGCACAGGACGCGATCAAGGAGTACCTGCTCCAGGAAGGCCTGCATCCCGGTGACCCGATGCCGACCGAGACCGTGCTGTGTGAGCAACTCGGCGTCAGCCGGTCGAGTGTCCGCGAGGCAATGCGCACCCTGGCTGCGCTCGACATCGTCGAGGTGCGTCACGGCACCGGCACCTTTGTCGGTCACCTCAGCCTCGACCCACTGGTGAACGGTCTGGCGTTCCGCGGCATGCTCTCCCCCGGAGACGATCACGTGGCCCTGCGCGAGGTGGTCGAGCTGCGGACCGCCCTCGACCAAGGTATCGCCGAGCAGGTCGTCGCGGCGATCCGCGGAACCGTTGACGACGAGATGGCCCGCCTGGTGGCGGAGATGATCGACCTCAGCGAGCGGGGCGAGTCGTTCGCCGAACAGGATCGCGCCTTCCACGCTGCCCTGCTGGCCAAGTTGCCCAACCGACTGGTGGCCCAACTCGTCGAAGCGCTGTGGGAGGTGCACACTCAGGTCCTGCCCCGGCTCGGGGTGGCGACTCCGGACGACATCGCCAAGACCGCCGCCGCCCACGGCGACATGTTGACTGCCGCCCAGGCCGGAGACCTGCCGTCCTACCGTGCCGCGGTGAACGCGCACTATGCACCGCTATTGCGCGTGCTGGCCCGGGAGAGCGCAAACACCGACTGACGCTGGCCTTTGCCGCGTCGGGAGGGTTCACTGGACAGCATGGGTGAGGCGGGGATGCGGGCCCAGGTGGCCGAGTCGTGGCATCGCTCCGCCGCGGCCGGCGTACGGGCCGACGCGGACGAGCCGCCCATCACGTTGACCGACGACGAACTGCGCGACGGACGCCGCGCGCATCCGCTGGCCCAGGTGTTCCCGATCCTCGACGACGTGCTGGGTCAGGCGGCTCGGGACTGCGACGCGGTGATGGCGATCTCCGACGCCTCGGCGCAACTGCTGTGGCTGTGCGGACAACCAGACGTGTTGCGTCGGGCCGCCACGATCGGTTTCGTCGAGGGGTCGAACTGGGACGAGCGGCTGGTGGGGACGAATGCTCCCGGCACCGCTGTCGCCCTGGACCAGGCGGTGAACGTGATCGGCGCCGAGCACTTCCGCAGCGCCGTCCAGGGGTGGAGTTGTGCCGCCTCCCCGATCCATGATCCGTCAACCGGCGCCCTGCTGGGGGTGCTGGACATCACCGGCGGTGACTCGATCGCGGTCCCGCAGACGGTGGCCATGGTGCGGGCGGCTGCTCGGTTGGCCGAAGCCGAACTGGCCAGACTGTCCACCGCTGATCGGACGGGGGCGGTGGCGTCCGGCTCGCTCGGGGATCGCCAAGCCTCGGGTGTTCACGTCTCCCTGCAGGCGCTGGG
>JAKDKP010000148.1 GCA_030453285.1 Propionibacteriales bacterium | reverse complement strand
GGCACACCTTGGATGCGTCTAGTGTTGGAGCGGTGACCTCGACGAATTCACGACCTCTCGACGCCCAACACGACCTGCTCACCGAAATCGTCCGGGTGGGCCCCTCCACCGGTACGGCTGCTCCGCGGGCTTGGCTGCACACCGACGCGCCGACGACTCTGCTGGACGGCACCTGGCAGGTCCGCTTCTCCCCCTCGGCCCGGGAGGTGCCCGATGACGGCTGGGTGAGTGGGTCGGCTGACGGTCAGTTCGGGGCGCTCCAGGTGCCGGGACACTGGGCGCGACAGCCAGCCGGTCAGGGCATCGGCCAGCCCTGGTACACCAACGTCCGTCTCCCGTTCCCGAGCGAGCCCCCCTTCGTCCCGGACGAGAACGTGATCGGTGATCATCTGACCACCTTCACCCTCGATGGGGCCTACTTCCCGCACTCGGTGCTGCGCTTCCACGGTGTCGAGTCGGCCGCCGTGGTGTGGTTGAACGGGCAGCAGCTCGGCACCATCCGCGGCAGCCGCCTGATGCACGAGTTCGACATCTCCGCCGTCGCCGTCGACGGCGAGAACACCCTCGCGGTCCGCGTGCTCCAGTGGTCGGCGAACACCTACGCCGAGGACCAGGACATGTGGTGGCTGCCGGGCATCTTCCGCAGTGTCGAGGTGCAGGCGCGCCCGATCGGTGGCATCGACGATGTATTCGTGCACGCCGACTACGACCACACCAACGGCCAGGGCACCTTGTCGGTCGAGGCCTCGTACGGAGGCCAGCCGATTGCCGCCCGCGTCACGTCGGACACCCTTGACCTGCCCGCCGACCTCACCACGGGTACCCAGATCAGCCTGCCGGTCGAGCCGTGGAGCGCCGAATCACCTCAGCGGTACGAGATCGTGGTGGCCACAGATTCCGAGACGGTCCGCCTGCAGATCGGTTTCCGAACCGTCGAGATCATTGATGCCCAGGTGCTGGTGAACGGCAGCCCCTTGCTGCTGCGCGGCATGAACCGACACGAGTTCGATCCGGATCACGGTCGTCACGTCACTCCTGAGCGTGCACGCGAGGAGCTGCTGATCATGAAGCAGCACAACGTCAATGCTGTGCGCACCTCGCACTATCCGCCGGCACCCTGGTTCTGTGACCTGACCGATGAGCTCGGTCTGTGGGTGATGCTGGAGAACGATCTCGAGACGCACAGCTTCTACGCCTTCCACTACTCCGGCGATCCGACGAGTGACCCGGACTGGGCCGAGGCGTTGACCGACCGGATGGAGCGCACCGTCGAGCGAGACAAGAACCACCCCAGCATCGTGTTCTGGTCACTCGGCAACGAGGCGCATCCGGGCCCGAATCTCGACGCGATGGCGAAGTGGACCCGGGAGCGGGACCCGTCGCGTCCCATCCACTTCGAGCGTGACCAGGTCGCCGAGCACCTCGACATCTGGTCGCAGATGTACGTCCCGGTGGACGAGGTGGAGCGCATCGGCCAGTTCGTCGAGGACCCGCTGGACGACGAGACACGGCAGGCACACCGCAACAAGCTGCCGTTCGTGCTGTGCGAGTACGGACATGCGCTCGGCACCGGCCCCGGCGGTCTGAGTGAATACCAGGAGCTGTTCGAGAAGTATCCGCGCCTGCTGGGCGGGTTCATCTGGGAGTGGATCGATCATGGATTCCGCAAGACCGATGGAAAGGGCCGCGAGTTCTATGCCTACGGCGGCGACTTCGGCGAGCCGTGGCACGACGGCACGTTCATCTCCGACGGCTCGGTGTTCCCCGATCTCACCCCCAAGCCGGCGCTGATCGACTTCAAGAAGGTCGTCGAGCCGATCCGGATGAGCGTCGAGGGATCGACCCTGACCGTGGTCAACAATTACGGCCACATCGACACCTCCGGGCTGATGTTCGTCTGGACCGGCGAGGACGCGGACGGGCAGATCCTGGTCGAGCCCGTGCCGGCTGGATCATCGGCAACGGTCGAACTGCCCCCCACTGTCGGGGAGGGATTGGTGACCGTGTCGGCCCAGCTGGCGACCGATCTGCCCTGGGCCCCACAGGGTCATGAGGTGGCCTGGGCGCAGCGCGTGCCGGCCCCTGGTGCCGTGCCCCTGGTGGAGGTGGGGACCACGATCAACGAGAAGCTCGCCTACGGGCCGGCCACGTTCGACAGCCATGGCCGACTGACCACCCTGTTCGGTACGTCGTTGTCCGGGCCGGCGCTGGTGCTGGATCGCGCCGCCACCGACAATGATCTCGTTCTGGGGCACGCCTACGTCGGCAAGGCTCCGGCCGACGTGATCTGGGCCCAGCAGTCCCTGGCGCACCTGAAGCCGCGCCTGCTGTCGTTCACCGAGGAGGGCGACGGCTCGGTCGTGGTCACCCAGCGGTGGGCCGGATTCACCGAAGGGGCTGTCGTGACCGAGTCACGGTGGACCGCTGATGGTGATCAACTCCGGTTGGACTGGAAGGCGACCCCCAACGACAAGTGGGGCGAGTACTGGGCGCGGATCGGCGTCGAGATGGTGCTGGACCAGGCGATCAAAAAGGTTGACTGGGCGGGGCGCGGCCCCGGCCAGGCCTACCCCGACTGCGGGCAGGCCGCCCGGCACGGGTCCTGGTCGTCGACAGTTGACGAGTTGCAGATCCCGTACCTGCGTCCCCAGGAGTCCGGCGCGCGGACCGAGGTGACCGATCTCGTTCTGCACAAGGGATTCGCGGTGTCGGGTGCACCGTTCGCGTTCACCGTACGCCCGTGGAGCCAGGACGAACTGGAGAGCGCAGCCCACCCCTCGGATCTGCCGTCGAGCAAGCGGACGCACCTGATCATCGACGCCGCCCACCATGGTGTCGGCTCGGCCGCCTGCGGACCCGGCGTCCTGGAGCGCCACGTCCTCACCCCCCGTGAGGCAGCCCTGACCCTGCTGTTCCGCAAACCCTGAGCCCCGCGCCGATTGGGCAGCGACGCGGGGACAACGCGAATCGTTGGCGTGCGAACAGTCAGCCGATGACGACCTCGGATCCCTGACGGGCGGAGGCGTAACAGGCGTCGACGATCTCGGCACGGGTCAGACCGACGGCGCCTCCGTGCTGATCCCACTCCCCACTGCGGACGGCCAGAACGAAGTCACGGACACAGTCGACGTGGTCGCCGGCCGGGCCCAACGTCGGAGTGATGACGGCGGGCATGTCCTTGACGTCGGTGTGGACGATCAGCTCGGACTCCTGACCCTGGCCCGCCGGTAGGTGGAGTTGGGCCCCGCCGTCGGTCCCGTACACCGACAGGTAGAGACTGTCCTCCTCGATCCACTGGGCCCAACTGGCCTCCAGCAGGAGGGTGGCGCCGCCATCCATCCGAACGAAGGCCGTGCCCAGGTCTTCGACCTCGAACGACTCGGGACTTCCCACCGGCTCGGCCGACCACTTGTGCGATCCGGCACCGCGGGCCCCGCCGCGCCCACGCGGCCCGAATTCGGCGTACGTGGCCCCGCTGACCGCGCTGGGCACCGGCTCACCCATCACGTGCAGGGCCATGTCGAGCGCGTGGATGCCGATGTCCATCAGGGCGCCGCCGCCGGCCATGGCCCGTTGGGTGAACCAGGAGCCGATGCCGGGAATGCCTTGCCGTCGTACCCAACCGGCCTTGGCGTAGTAGATGGTGCCCAGAACCCCGTCGGCGACGAGCTGGGCCAGAGCCGTGACCTCGGGTGCACGGCGTTTGTTGAAGGTCACCTCGAGCACCCGGTTGTTGCGACGGGCGGCCGCCACCATGGCGCGGGCGCTGTCGACGTTCTCGGCCATCGGCTTCTCGGTGAGGACATGGACGCCATGATCAAGAGCGGTGATGGTCATCGGGGCATGCAGGGCGGTCGGTGTGGCGATCGAGACGACATCAAGATCAGCATCGGCCAGCATCGACTCGAGGTTGGCGTAGCGGCCGGCGACACCGTACTGCTCCCCCAATTCTTCGAGCTTGTCGGACTCCATGCCGGCCATGGCGACCAACTCCACCTCCGGAGCAGCGGCATAGCCCCGCATGTGTTGATCACCGGCCCACCCGAGTCCGACGACGCCGGCGCGCAGTGGTGCTTGCGTGGTCACCGTCGGCCCGCTCATCCCTGGACCCCCGGGCGGACGCGGGCGAAGTCGTCGGCCGACAGCCGGGGAGCCGGCTTGGCCACAATGCCAGGGATCTCGCGGGTGCCCGACGATGACGGGGCCGCCCATCGGACGCCGTTGGCGAGGACGCGCCGGATGTCGGGGTGGTGGTAGACCGGGTAGGCCTGATCGCCCGGTGAGAAGTAGAAGACCTTGCCCTTGCCGCGCCGCCACGTACAACCGGAACGGAACACCTCGCCACCGGTGAAGGAGGACACGAAGATCAGTTCGTCGGGCTGTGGGATGTCGAAGTACTCGCCGTACATCTCCTGCCCCTCGATCCGGATCGGATGAGGTACGCCGTCGGCGATCGGGTGATCGGGGCGTACGGTCCAGACGAGCTCGGTGTCGTTGCTGTCCCGCCACTCCAGGGAGCAGGTCGTGCCCATCAACTTGATGAAGATCTTGGAGAAGTGGCCGGAGTGGAGGACGAGCAGACCCATGCCGGCCAGCACCCGCTGGTGCACCTTGTCGACGATCTCGTCGGACACCTCGGCGTGCGCGGCGTGCCCCCACCACGTGAGGACGTCGGTGCTGTCGAGGACCTCGTCGGTCAGCCCGTGCTCGGGTTCCTGCAGGGTGGCCGTACGCACCTCCACATCGTCGACGTCTCGCCGCAGCCCCGCGGCAATCGTCTCGTGCATGCTGTCGGGATAGATGCGCTGCATCATCTCCGCATCGCGTTCCTCGTGGACGTTCTCGCCCCAGACAGTGACTCTCAGTGCGCTCATGGCCTCCATCCTGCCGGTCGTCGCGCGCTGGACACGCAGGTCGAGCCGCATGTCGGGACATGCCGTTCCAGCCGCCGGCGGTCATGATGGGGGCATGACTTCTGGACGCTTCTCCGCCAAGGCGATGAGGTTGCGCGCATTCGATCTGAGCGAACGTGGCTTCCGGGCAGGTCAACGCACCATGCGGCAACGGGTGGACCGGCTCGGTGCCCGGTTCTTCCTGATCCTGCAGTGCGCGGTCGGTGCTGGCCTGGCCTGGCTGATCGCCAAGAACGTGCTGGGCCACCCCACGCCCTTCTTCGCTCCGGTGGCGGCGCTGATCGTCGTCGGGGTGAGCTTCGGTTCGCGGATGCGTCGCGCAATCGAGGTCGGCATCGGCGTGGCCGTCGGTGTCGGCGTCGGGGATGTCTTCGTGCACCTGTTCGGCACCGGCGTGTGGCAGATCATCCTGGTGTGCGTGGTGGCCATGTCGATCGCCACGCTGCTGGGCGCCGGCTCGTTGATCATCATCCAGGCCGGGGTGCAGTCCATCATCGTGACCACCTTGCTGCCGGACCCCTCGTACGCCCTGAGTCGCTGGCTCGATGCAGTGGTCGGCATCGTGCTCGCCCTGCTGATCGCCACCATCGCCCCGAGTGCGCCGTTGCGGCGTCCCAGAATTCTGGCCGCACAGGTGTTGGAGGACATCAGCGGGACGCTGCGACAGGTGAGCACCGCCCTGCGGGAGAACGACGCCGACGCCGCCGACGACGTCCTGGATCGTGCTCGAGCAACCGATGAGGGCCTGCAGGATCTGCGCGAAGCCAACGCCGAAGGCCTGGGCGTGGTGCGGCATTCACCGTTTCGACGCGGAGACCTGCCCGCGGTACAGGCGTACGCCGAGCTCGCCGTGCCACTGGATCGAGCCAGTCGCAATCTGCGCGTCCTGGCCCGTCGTGCCGCCATCTCGACCTGGCGGGGCGAACGTGTGCCGGAGGACTACATCGTGCTGATCGATGAACTGGCGGCAGTGATCGACTACATGGCCAACGAGTTGTGGGATCGGCGGCTACCGGTGTCGGCGCGACCGCGACTCGTACGGCTCGGGGAGCGTACGGCTCAGGCACAGATCGTGCAGTCCCTGTCGGCGGTCGTCATCCTGGCCCAGACGCGATCCATCGTGGCCGACCTGATCATGTTGACCGGCGTGCCCGCCGATGATGCTCGTTCCGCCATCCCCGGCCTGGAGTAGGGTACCCGGCCCCGACGTGGGCCATGACTCACGACCGGCGAGGTCTCACCATCGTTGACAGGTGACCTTCTGGTCACCTATTGTTCTGGTCATGCAGAACGACGATCTCGTGTTCAAGGCATTGGCGGACCCTGTCCGCCGGCGCCTCTTGGATGCCCTCTTCGAGCGGGACGGCCGCTCGCT
>JAKDKP010000147.1 GCA_030453285.1 Propionibacteriales bacterium | reverse complement strand
CAGACTCCCCAGACCAGCACCCCCGGCGTGGGCCGGGTTGCCCGCGTGATCGGGCCCGTGGTGGACGTGGAGTTTCCCGTCGACCAGATGCCCGACATCCTCAACGCCCTCACCGTCGAGACCACGATCATGGGCGAGACCCGGACGATGACGCTTGAGGTTGCCCTGCACGTCGGCGACAACATGGTCCGCGCCATCGCGCTGAAGCCGACCGACGGTATGCAGCGGGGTGCCGAGGTGCGCGACACCGGCGCGCCGATCTCGGTGCCGGTCGGCGAGATCACCAAGGGCCACGTCTGGAACGTCACCGGTGAGGTGCTTGACGTCGATCCCTCGACCGTCGAGGTCACCGAGCGGTGGCCGATCCACCGCGCGGCGCCGAAGTTCGACGCACTGGAGTCCAAGACCGAGATGCTGGAGACCGGCATCAAGTCGATCGACCTGCTGACTCCGTACGTCCAGGGCGGCAAGATCGGTCTGCTGGGCGGCGCCGGAGTCGGCAAGACCGTGATGATCCAGGAGATGATCTTCCGGATCGCGCACAACCACTCGGGCACCTCGGTGTTTGCCGGTGTGGGGGAGCGGACCCGTGAGGGCAACGACCTGATCAACGAGATGGAGGAGGCCGGCGTCCTGAAGGACACCGCGCTGGTCTTCGGTCAGATGGACGAGCCGCCGGGTACCCGGTTGCGCGTGGCGCTGTCGGCACTGACCATGGCGGAGTACTTCCGCGATGTGCAGAACCAGGATGTGCTGCTGTTCATCGACAACATCTTCCGGTTCACCCAGGCCGGCTCGGAGGTGTCGACCCTGCTGGGCCGGATGCCGTCGGCTGTTGGCTACCAGCCCAACCTGGCCGACGAGATGGGTCAGCTCCAGGAGCGGATCACCTCGACGCGCGGCCACTCGATCACCTCGATGCAAGCGATCTACGTGCCCGCCGACGACTACACCGACCCGGCCCCGGCGGCGACGTTCACCCACCTGGACGCCACCACCGAGCTGTCGCGCGAGATCGCCTCGCGTGGCCTCTATCCGGCGATCGACCCGTTGACCTCGTCCAGCCGCATCCTCGACCCGCAGTACGTGGGCAAGAACCACTACGACACCGCGGTCGAGGTCAAGCAGATCCTGCAGCGCAACAAGGAACTTCAGGACATCATCGCCATCCTCGGTGTGGACGAGCTGTCCGAGGAGGACAAGATCATCGTCAACCGGGCGCGCCGCCTGCAGCAGTTCCTCAGCCAGAACACCTACATGGCCGAGAAGTTCACCAACGTCGTCGGCTCCAACGTTCCCCTCGCCCAGACCATCGAGGCGTTCCAGATGATCTGCCGCGGCGATGTGGATCACATCGCCGAGCAGGCCTTCTTCAACGTCGGTGGCATGGACATGGTCGAGGAGAAGTGGGCCGAGATGCAGAAGGAGCAGTGACGATGGCGGCCACCTTGCATGTCGAGGTCGTCTCCGCCGACCAGGTCGTCTGGTCCGGCGAGGCCGCCCAGGTCGTGGCGCGCACCATCGAGGGCGACGTCGGCATCCTGCCCGGCCACTCGCCGATGTTGGCGGTGTTGGCACCGGGCGCCTGTGAGGTCATCACTGATGATGCCGGCCGGGAAGTGTTCGCCGTCGACGGCGGCTTCGTCTCCGTCGCGGCCGGGCGGGTCTCGGTGCTCAGTGAGTTCGCCACCTTGGGCAGCGAGCTGAGCATCACCGACGCCGAGCACCTGCTGGCCGAGGCGACGGCCATGCTGGAGGACGCCGATCCGAGCAATGACGAACAGGCCATCACGATGCGCAACCGGGCCACCGCCCAACTGAAGGCGGCCCAGCGGGCTTCCTGATCGTCGGGGGTGACAGCAGGGCAGGCGGGAGTCCAACACGGAGAGGTCGGGGGCGATGCCAGGAGGCTTCCTCGTCGGAGTCGAAGTGCTGCTCGCCGTCCTGATCCTGCTGGCCGCGCCGATCATCTTCCTCGCCCTGCGTCGCCGAGTCCTGTCTCGTGCCGGCGGCGCCTTCGACTGTTCGGTGCGGCTGCACACCACGACTCCGGGGTCGGGTTGGGTGCTGGGCGTGGCGCGCTACACCGAGGTCGAGATGGAGTGGTTCCGCTTCTTCTCCTTCCGGTTCTCACCCCAGGTGGTGATCTCCCGTACCGGCACCGAGGTCTGGGAGGTGCGCGACCCCGAACCCGTCGAGGCCGTCACCCTCTACACCGGCCATCGGGTCGTGAAGGCCGAATCCGAGGGCCGTACGTGGCAGATTGCGATGAGCAGTGCCTCGGTGACCGGCCTGCTCTCCTGGCTGGAGTCCGCCCCGCCGGGGCAGCCACGCCGCACCAGTTCGCCGGCCACCTCGGACTG
Source organism: Propionibacteriales bacterium (assembly GCA_030453285.1). Classification (GTDB taxonomy): domain Bacteria; phylum Actinomycetota; class Actinomycetes; order Propionibacteriales; family Propionibacteriaceae; genus Carbonicoccus. Next base: position 3,965 of record JAKDKP010000147.1, on the reverse strand, counting down.
AGGCGCGACCGATCAGGCATCGCGCGTTATCAGATTGTGATACGCAGAGGGTGTGATGGTACGGGGGGGGGTGCCGTAGTCTTGCTATGCATCAAGGATTTCACCGAACCGGATTCGATCGCTCACCGGGTTTGCGAGGTTGATATTTGCGGTGGCGATCGTCGAGAATCGACCCTACCCAGGAATCGAGTACCTCATAATGCCTATGCTCTATGGAAAGAGCGCATGTGACTGCATGATCCAAACGATGCCTATGATCGAGTCCCGGCTCAAAGATCTGGGTGCCATAGAGAACGATTTGTCCGGGCTCATTGCTCAAGGTGCCTATTCCGACGGTTCACTGAGTGCAAACACACACGCCGGCGGCGGAGCGATGGACGTGTCCTACAGCGTTGTCGACACGAAAGCCAAGGTCCTTGCCTGGCGCACCTCCGGGGTCGCGATGTGGCCACGCACCGGAATTGACAGCCCGAAATTTGCCGGAAACAACCAGCACGGCCATGGGATCTGGATCGGCTGTCCACACCTTTCGTCAAGTGCCCAGGAGCAGGTCGGCCAGTACCGCGCCGGCGGTGATGGCTTGCAGGGCGATCGGCCGGACCGGTTCGCCCGTCCCGCCGAGATCAAGACGTGGCAAGAAGCACTCAAGGACTGGACCGATGGGACGAATCCAGACACGACACCTCAGGAGGTACTCGGCATGAGCATCACCATTGCAACAGGAACCCATCTCGACAAGGAAGTCAGTGCCAACCAAACATTCTCTGCGCCCATCAACGGTGAGGGATGGATCAACATCATCTCCGGACCGATTGCGACCTTCATGGTCGATGCCGCGGTGACCATCTCCGGGCTCAACCCGGGAGAAGGAGCTGTTCTGCTGCTTACCGAGACGGAGGGTGACAAGATGATCAAGGAACTGAAGGAGATCCCGATCAATGGCATGGCCCAGTCATGGGTCACGGAGCAGGTCTCCGCCGCAGGGAGCCTGCGGGAGGGCCGAGGCCTACGTATTCGTGTGAACAATCTCACCGATCACTCCATCCAGATCGAACGAACCCAAGTCACCGGCCTTCGATCGGAGAAGTGACACAGGCTGGAGGCGCCTTGTGATGTACGGAGGGAGATCGATCGGCTGTCATGATGATCGGCAAGGCGACCTGCACCGTGAACCAAGAATGTGTCAAGTCGATGTAGCGGGTCCGACGTGGACGGTGATGTACGCACCACAGATCGCCCCGTCGACGCCACCGCGCCAAGCCGGTGATGTGCTCGGCGCAGATCATCTGCAACTCATTGAGCAAAGGCGGCATCGAAGGCGCTCTGGGGTGGGATGAGGCCGTTCAACGCCCGGACGAACTCCAATGCTTCCGGCGCGCCGGCGAGGCGGTCCATGCCGGCGTCCTCCCATTCGATCGAGATGGCGCCGGCGTACCCGATCTGGTTGAGCATCCGGAAGATGTCCTCCCAGCGGGTGTCACCGCGGCCGGTGGAGATGAAGTCCCAGCCGCGGCGGTTGTCGGCCCACGGCAGGTGCGAGGAGAGTCGGCCGTTGCGGCCGTTGTTCATCCTGATCCTGGTGTCCTTGCAGTCCACGTGCAGGATGCGATCGGAGAAGTCGTCGAGGAAGCCGACGTAGTCCAGGCCCTGCCACACCATGTGCGAGGGATCGAAGTTGAGGCCGAAGGTCTCGCGATACTCCAGCGCCTCCAGGGTCGCGACGGTGGTCCAGTAGTCGTACGCGATCTCGCTCGGGTGCACCTCGTGGGCGAACTTCACCCCACACTCGTCGAACACGTCGAGGATCGGGTTCCAGCGGTCGGCGAAGTCGCGATACCCGGCGGCAATCACCTCGTCGCCGACCGGCGGGAACATCGCCACGTAGTGCCAGATCGACGAACCGGTGAAGCCCACCACGGTGTCCACGCCGAAGGCCTTGGCCGCGCGGGCGGTGGTCTTCAGCTCCTCGGCCGCACGTTGCCGTACGCCCTCGGGGTCGCCGTCGCCCCACACCCTGGGGTTCACCATGTTCCTGTGCCGATCATCGATCGGGTTGTCACAGACGGCCTGGCGGCTGAGGTGGTTCGAGATCGACCAGCAGCCGAGCCCGTGCCGGCTGAGGATGTCGCGACGCTCCTGGACGTACGCCTCATCGGTGGCGGCGCGTTGGACGTCGAAGTGATCACCCCAGCAGGCGATCTCCAGCCCGTCGTAGCCCCACTCCGACGCCAGGCGGCACACCTCGGTGAACGGCAGGTCGGCCCACTGGCCGGTGAACAGGGTGACCGGCCGCGCCTGCTGCGGAGTGGCCTGGCCGGTCGCCTCGCTGGGCACGGTCGTGGGGGTGCTCATGATCAGTTCTCCTCGGAATCGTGGCTGGCAGGGAGGCTGTCGCCGGGCGGTGCATGATCGGGATTCCGTTCACCACCGGGGATCCAGAGGATGTCGCCCTCGGGGCCGTTGACGTACCTGATCATGGCGAAGATCAGGTCCGAGAGGCGGTTCAGGTACGTGATCGCGGTCCGGTTCACCCCGCCGGGACTCTCAGCAGTGCCGGTCTCGAAGCCGTACGCCTCGGCGGCGACCCAGGCCGAACGCTCGGCGCGACGGGTGACCGTACGGGCGACGTGCAGTGCGGCCGCAGCGGGGGAGCCACCGGGAAGGATGAAGGAGCGCAGCGTCGGCATGCCTGCGGAGAACTGGTCGCACCATGCCTCCAGCCGATCCACCGACGGCTGCTCGATCCGCAGTGGCGGATACTCAGGGTCGGCGGCCAGTGGATTGCTCAGGTCGGCACCGAGGTCGAACAGTTCGTTCTGGATCAGCCGCAGCGCCTCGGCCACGTCGTCTGGCAGTCCGGGCGTGGCGAGCACCACCCCCAGTTGCGCATTGGCCTCGTCGACGTCTCCGTACGCGCCGACGCGCGGGTCGGTCTTGGCGGTCAGCGACATGTCGGACAACCGGGTCTCTCCGCCATCGCCGGTCCGGGTGTACAAGCGGCTCAGGACAACCATGCCCTGCACCCTACTGCGGCGGCACGGGCTCGGTGTGGGTGCCGGCCCAAGCGGGCACGGTGTGGAAAACTGTCCGGCATGTCCACACGCTCTCGGCTGTTGTCCGCCCTCGTCCTGGTGCCGATGTTGGTGGTGCTGGCCGCCTGCGGCATGCCGGCCGAGGGTCCGGAGGATGCCATGCCGTCTGGGGACGCGGGTCAGGTTCCCCAGCCCAGCGGGACGGCTGAGGCCGGAGACGGCAGCGAGTGCGAGTACGTCGCCGACGACAACGCCGCCAAAGAGGGCATCGACCTGCCGCCCATGTCCAAGGTGGTCACCAAGGGGTCGGCCACGTTCACCCTGGCGATGGATTCTGGCGATGTGAAGATCACCATGGATCGGGCTCGCACGCCGTGCACGGTCAACTCGTTCGAGTCGTTGGTGAGCCAGAAGTTCTATGACGGCACCTCGTGTCACCGCCTGGCCGATTCGGGCATCTTCGTGCTGCAGTGCGGAGACCCGACCGGGACCGGCACCGGCGGTCCCGGCTACACCTTTGCCGACGAGACGTTCCCCGAGGACACCTACCCGCGCGGCACGGTGGCCATGGCCAACTCCGGGCCGGACACCAACGGATCGCAGTTCTTCCTGGTCTGGGACGACTCGCCGCTGCCACCGGACTACACCGTCTTCGGAAAGATGGATGAGAAGTCGATCAACATCGTGGCCGGCATCGCCGCCGAAGGTCAGGACGGCAGCGGCTCGGACGGCTCGGGCAAGCCGAACAATCCCGCCAAGATCGAGAAGGTCACCAAGGGCTGAAGCTCCAGCGAGGCGAAGCTGCTCCAGGAAGCCGCGCCAACTCCATGCTGCAGCGTGGAGTTGGCGCGTTTGGTTGGAGCGAGGGAAGGATGATCACGCAGCCCCGTGCCTACCCACCCCCTCGCGAACCCCCGGCGGCGTGCCCCGGTC
>JAKDKP010000146.1 GCA_030453285.1 Propionibacteriales bacterium | reverse complement strand
GACACCGGCGAATCCACGCATGTCCGGAAGTTGTCAGGCGGGTGCGACGCGGCGTCTGGTTCGCCCTCGGTGCCCGGTGATGCGTCGGAAGCGGGTGGGACGGTGATCAGTCGAGGGTGTCGAGGTGATCCTGGGTGACGAAGTCGATCAGGCGCTCCACCTCGGTCAGCAGGGGACGCTCCAGATCGGTCCACGAGTCGACGCGCCCGAGGATGGTCTGCCAGGCCCGGGCGGTGTCGGCCTGGGTCTCGGCGGGCCAGCCGAGGCGACGACAGGTGCCAGCCTTCCAGTCTTCGTTTCGGGGGATCGCCGGCCACTGGTCGAGTCCGATCAGTTGCGGCTTCACCGCCTGCCAGATGTCGATGAACGGATGACCGGTGATCAGCACGAAGTCACCATGATCACCAGGGTGGACCTGCTCGGCGATCCGGGACTCCTTGCTGCCGGGCACCAGATGGTCGACCAGGACGCCGAGCCGGCGACCCTGCTCTGGGCCGAACTCGGAGACGATCGCAGGCAGGTCGTCGATGCCGCCGAGAAACTCCACCACCACACCGACGTGCCGCAGATCGTCGCCCCACACCTTCTCCACCAGTTCGGCGTCGTGTCGGCCCTCGACGTAGATCCTGCTCGGCAGGGCCACTTTGGCCCGTTGGGGTGCGGACCGCACCGAGCCCGACGCCGTACGGGCGGAGTGCTTCTGACCGGCTGCGGTGCCCATCGCCTGCTGTCCGGAACGAACGCGCTGCGGGGTGACCAGCGACACCGGTTTGCCATCGATCCAGAAGCCCGGGCCGACCGGGAAGCTGCGCATCTTGCCGCGGCGATCCTCCAACACGACCAGCCCGTTCTCCCAGCGCACCACCGCGCCGCAGAAGCCGGACTGCACATCCTCGACGACCAGGCCCACTTCCAACGAGGTCTCGGCCGAGGACGGCTTGGCTGCCTTCTGCCAGCCGGACGCCAACACATCGGAGCCATACCTGTCACGTGGGGAAGTCACACACATCAGCTTAGGACTCCCACCTGTCGGAGGCGGGAACCGAGCAGGGGAGTTGCTCTGTCAGCGCGCGAAACTCGGGTCCAGGATCGAGAGCCACGATCACTGAGCGTGGTCGATCTCCGGTCCCACCGTCCGAACCGGAGTTTCGCGCGCCCGAGAGCCGCTGGGCCCAGCATTCCTGCGCTCTGTTGTCGCACTGGCGTGCCGGCGGCGATCCGGTCGAGCAGGAGAGCCTGCTTCGACAGCGGCCTGTGGATGACTCGCCGGAGGGGGATCGATTCGGGCATGATGGAGGAACTGTCGCCCCCCGAGGAGTCTCCGCATGGCCTGGAAAGACTGGGATCGCACCAACAAGGTGGTCGTTTCGGTGTGTACGGTCGTCGCGATCGCCGTGCTCGCCACCTTTGCGGTGATCGTTGTGCGCCCCAAGCCTGCCCAGCCACAGATGCCGCCGGACACGGCCGGCCCGACCTCGGCAGTTTCGCCCACCCCCTCCTACCAGTGCACGACGGCGTCTGGGCCGGAATGCACGAAGGAGCTGGCTGACAAGGAAGCCGCACGGGCCAAGGTGTACGCAGACTCCGAGAAGGTGCTGCGCACCTACTTCGCCGAACGTGCCAAAGCCGACAGGGCAGGCGGCGCCCAAGGCAACTTGCCGCCTGAGCTGAGCAAGGTTGTGACTGAGAAACAAAAGAAGACTGAGCTGGAGTGGCTGGAGGCAACCAAGCTGCAAAACCTTCGGTATGTCGGGGAGATGAAGCTGTCGAATGTTCGGCCTGATTCAAATGCTCCGGAGTGGCCCTCTGACGCGTTGGATTATCGCGTCTGTGTGGATTCTCGCAACTTTAACGGTATAGATGTCGATTCAGGAGATTATGTCCGATCCGGAATCCTTGCCGATGCCGTAGTTTCTATTCGAGTCGAATCGAAAGTATGGAAAGTTTCATCTCTCCGTTCGAAGGAGGTCAAGTCGTGTTGAGACTCAGAGTCATCGCGCCAATCGTCCTTATTCTTGTCGCCGGCACGCTAACCTTTCCTACGACCGCTAAGGCGAGCACGGAGTCTTTCGCGGCATGTGTCGCCAGCACCCCACCCAAAGTGGTGAATGATCCAATAAAAGGGTCGTCAACTTTGACGGCGGCCCAGCAGTGTGCTTGGCATCTGAAAGAGCCGGCGAAGGGTTCTGGTGACACTCCGAAGGGGAAAGCTTCGGCGGGATCCTCGAAGAAGCAGGGACCCTCCCGTGCTCAGGTCATCAAGGAGAATGAGGCGCGCAAGGCCCGCAACAAGGAGCTGGCCAAGAAGTACGAAGAGTCGTCAGCCGGATTCGGTCGGTGTGTCAAACGGAACGCGACCAACGGTCTTACGGAGTCTCGGCAGGTGCGCGGAAGCTGTGGCAACAACCCGACGCCGCCGAACTTCGAGGATCTGGCAGATGTGCCAGGTGTGTCACGTCAGGGTCCACCGGATCTGGGTCTGCCGCCGGAGACCATCGGGTTCATCGCCACGACCCAGCTTCAACTGCCGCAGACGTCGATCCAGCTCGGCCCGGATCCGTCATGGAACGAGTGGGACAAGGTGTTTGTCGGGTATCCCTATTGGCTGTGGATGGATTCGGAAACCAAACCGCTCTCGTCGTCCCAGTCGGTGGGACCGGTCAGTGTTGGTCTCAAGGCAAGATTCGCATCGGTGACCTATCAGGTGCAAGGTGAGGATGCGGTCACCTGCACGGGCTCGGGCACTCCGTACCGTCGCATCCCGAGCAACTACGGCAAGCGATCACCAGACTGCGGGTTCCAGTTCACCTCCAAAGGATCTAAGGTCATCACGGCGACCGCCAACTGGGTGATCGAGTGGACCGTGAACGGTCAACGAGGAACCCTCACCCTGCCGCGGACGGCATCGCGTGCCGTTGAGGTCGGCGAGTTGCAGGCCCTGAACGTCGATCCGCCCCGCTGATCATCCTCTTCCGGGCCTTCAAATCTGGCGATGCTGAGCAACGCTACGGGCGGCTCCGGATCCCACTGATGTGGCCGCCGTGGCCGACGTCGAACTCCGCGCCCGGTAGCCTCACCGTCGTGTCCAGTCCTCGTGTGGCTCCGGCGTCCATCCCGAAGCTTGCCTCCGATGCCCGGCGTGGGTGGATCACAGTCTTGGCGATCCTTCCGGTGGTGCTGCTGACCGGCCCCGTCGTGCTGTCCGAACGGTCGCCGGCGGTCGGGGCGATGGCCCAGTTGCTGTTGGTCTGGGTGGCTTTCGCCCTCGTCCAGATCGTGATCACGCTCTGGGCGTTCTGGGGCCTGACCGGTGAGCGACTGCGGGTGGCCCTGCTGTACGGCGACAAGACCGAGTCCCGTGCCGTCCAGTGGATGCTGAAGCGTCCGATCCTGCGGCCATTGATCACCGGTGGTGACGCCATCGGGTGGGCGGTGCAGATGTCGGTGGTCGCCTTCGCCACGGCGTTGGCGCTGGCGGTGAACACCGAGGCCCGTGCCGACCTGCTGGTCGTCAGCCTCGGCATCCTGTCGGTGGCGGGCTGCTGGGGGACGGTGGTCGTCTCGTACGCGTTGCACTACGCCCGAGCACACTTCCGCGAGGGCGGGCTGCACTTCCCCGGCGCCGGACCGTCCTCCTTCGGTGAGTTCATCTATCTGTCGGTGATGGTGTCGGCGTCCTTCGGGACCTCCGACGTCCAGGTGCGGTCCCGGGCGCAGCGGCGCACCGTCACCACCCACGCGCTGGTCGCGTTCGCGTACAACACCGTGATCGTCGCCGTACTGGTGTCGGTGCTGGTTGGCACGGTGAGGTGACGCTGCTCAGACGAGCTGGCAGCCGGGGTCGAGCCGGTTGGCCAGCCGCAACTCCTGGTGGGCGGTGGCCCGCAGGGCACGCGCGGCTTGTACGGCGATCCGTGCGTTGATCGCCTCATCGGCCTGCCGCACCACGGGGGCGTCGGGCAGGGCGGAGGTGTTCTGGCGCCGGCTGGCGGCGGCGATGTCGATGATGTGAAACATGGGACTGCCTTTCTGGTGCGGTACGAGGGTTCAGGGTGTGGGCGAGACGGGGCCGGTGGAGGAGCGGACGACGAGTTCGATCGGCAACAGCACCTGACGTTCAGGGAGCTCTGGATCGAGCAGGAGCTTCCCGACCAGGCGGCCCTTCTCCTCGATCGGCTGGCGGACCGTGGTCAGGCCGGCGGCCTCGGCGCCGGCGATGTCATCGAATCCGACCACCGACAGATCGCGACCGGGGGTGAGGCTGCGGGTCCGCATGGCGTCGAGGAAGCCGAGCGCGAGCACATCGCTGATGGCGACCACGGCCGTGGGCCGATCCTGTCGGTCGATCACCAGCGAGGCGACGGCCCGACCCGCCTCGTACGAGTTGTAGCCCCCCGAGGCGGTGGCGAATTCGGCCTCCGGCATGGTTTCGCGGAGGCCCTGCCAACGCGCCAAACTGTCGGGGTCCTGGATTCCGACCTTGCCCGGGCCAGGCGTGAGCAGGTCCTCGGTCAGCGTGCCCGGCTCCAGCCCGTTGTCGAGCAGGACGGTCACCCGCCGGTGCCCGAGCCTGGCCAGGTGTCGGCCAACCAGCCGTCCTGCCTCGCGGTCGTCGATCGCCACCCAGGAGTCGTCGGGGTTGTCGGTGACGGCCGTGCCAACGGTCCGGATCCCGCGGGCAGCGGCCGCCTTGGCCGCGTCGTGCTCGTCGCGGATGCACAAGGTGGTGAGCGCGTCGAGGTTTGCCCGTTGGACCGCCTCGGGGGAGGGTGGCAGCACGACGATGCTGGTGTCGGTGTGTTCGATCACCTGGGTCAGGCCCGCGAGGAAGCGGACCGCGTACGGATCGGAGAAGGCGTACGACAGGCTCTCGGTGAGCAGCACGCCGACGGCCCCGGACCGCCCACTGCGCAGACTCCGGCCGGCCGCGTCAGGCCCGCTGTAGCCGAGCTCCGCGGCCGCATCGAGGATCCGCTGACGCAGGTCGCCCGACAACTGGTTGGGCCGGTTGTAGGCGTTGGAGACCGTCGAGGGGGAGACCCCGACATGCTCGGCGAGTGTCTTGATCGTGACTCGGACCACGGCCGATCACTCCTCTTCTGCAACGATTCTCTAGAACGATTTAGAAAAACGATACAGAACGATCCCGTACGGCGCAAGTGCCTTCAGTGGGAGCAGCTCTCAGGCCATCGGCAGGGTGATCATCGGTGGCTGCGGCGGCTTGGGGCCGCCGAGTTGCTCGTACCCGCAGATGATCCCGGCAGCGATGGTCGCCTCCGGCCACGGCCAGTGGCCCTCGGCGTACGCCTGATCCGCGGGAACTCCGCGCTCCACCAGAGCCCTGATCTCCCCGGACACCGCCGCTGTCGCGGCCCGGGCTTGGAGGCAGAAGTCACGATCGACCGGCTCGCCGTGCCCCACCACTGCCAGCCCGTTCTCGCCGAGCATCCCGATCACCGAGTCCAAGGTGGTGGCCCAGTCGTGCGGCTGGCTGTCGATCCCGTACGACGGCGGTCCGGCCTGCTCGACCAGATCGCCGACGAACAGGACGTCGGCGTCCGGCACGTGCACCACGAGGTCGCTCGAGGTGTGCCCGGGGCCCGGATGGAACAGCTCAACCCGGCGACCCCCCACATCGAGGGCGCGGACCACCGTCAGCGGGGCGTTCGGAGCCACCAGTTCGTCCACGGCGAACCCCAGATCCGCTGTCTGGCCAGCCAAGGTCTGGTCACGGGCCAGGATCTCGGCGACGCTCTCGTGGCCGATCGTGAGCACGTCGGCGAAGGCGCCGAGCCCGTACCAGTGGTCGAAGTGTGCGTGGGTGACAACGGCGGCCACCACCGGGACTCCGGCGATCTCCTCCGCAGCGGCCCGGATCGCCGCACCCTGGGCCGGGGTGGAGCCGCAGTCGACGACCAGGGCGCCGGACTCGCCGGCCACCAGACCGATGGTCACCGCAGGGGGCTCGGCGACGGCGACCCAGACCCGTGGTCGGATCTCGCGCCACGGACCCGGGGAGGGCTGCAGGGCGGCCGGCAACCGGCGGGGGTGGTCAGGTGAGGGCTGGTCGGTGCTCATGGGGGCTAGACTGGCACTCGCTCTGCGGGAGTGCCAACCACCGCAGGGTGGAAGTATCAGGTGCCCCGATGAGGTCAGGTGGCCGGGAGGAGGAACCATGTTGGACGACCGAAAGCTCAACGTGCTGCGGGCGATCGTGACCGACTACGTCTCCAGTCGGGAACCGGTCGGGTCGAAGGCGCTGGTCGAACGGCACAACCTCGGCGTCTCCCCGGCCACCGTACGCAACGACATGGCCGCCCTGGAGGAC
>JAKDKP010000145.1 GCA_030453285.1 Propionibacteriales bacterium | reverse complement strand
CAAGCTGACCAGCATCGCCGACTCCGCACCCGATGCCGCCTCGACAGGGGGGTATCCGCAGCTCAGCGCGGAGTTCATCATCGACGCCGATCCGGACCTGATCTTCGCCATCGGCGGTGAGGCGAAGTCGATCCGGGCGCGGCCCGGTTGGGATGTCACCCGTGCGGTGAAGGACGAGCAGGGCGTGGTGGTGCTCGACAGCGACATCTCGTCACGCTGGGGGCCGCGTCTGGGGGATCTGGCCGAGACGGTGGCGACGTCGGTGCAGCAGGTGCAGTGAGGCGTGGCTGATCAGCAGGCCGTGACGACCGGGCCCGTACTGGGCCGGGTAGTTGCGCCTGTTCGTACGGCTCGACTGACGATCGGCCAGGTCGGCGCCTGTACGTTGATCATGGTCGTCATCGCCGTGCTCGGGTGTGCCCTGGGACCGGTGCCGCTGTCTCCGGTCCGGGTGCTGGCGACGCTGATCGACCTGTTGCCGTTCGTCACCATGGACGACACGTTGTCACCCTCACAGACGGCGATCCTGCTCAAGCTCCGATTGCCCAGGGTGGCGCTTGGACTGCTGGTGGGTGGCTTGCTGGCCGGCTGCGGCGCCACGTACCAGGGGGTGTTCCGCAATCCGCTCGCCGACCCGTACCTGCTGGGTGCGGCTTCCGGCGCCGGGCTCGGCGCGGTCACCGCGATCACCATCGGACTGGCAGGAGACGGCATCTGGGGTGTGCCGTTGTTCGCGTTCGTCGGAGCGCTCGCCGCGGTGGCGTTGACGTACGGGTTGGGTGCCACGGGTGTCAACGGCGGGACCACCTCCTTGATCCTCGCCGGCGTGGCGGTGTCGGCCTTTGCCTCGGCCGTGCAGACCTTCTTGATGCAGAGCAACACCGAGCAACTCAAGGAGGTCTATTCCTGGCTGCTGGGGCGATTGGCGACCAGCGGCTGGCGCGACGTGCTGGTGGTGCTGCCGTACGCGCTGCTGTCGCTCGGATTCGTCGTGATCAACCGGCGAATCCTCGACGTGATGGCGCTGGGCGACGAGGAGGCCACCATGCTCGGCCTGCGCCCCAACCGGGCTCGGATCCTCTTTGTGCTGGCCGCAACGCTCGGCACCGCGGCCGCCGTGTCGGTGAGCGGACTGATCGGCTTCGTCGGGATCGTCGTGCCGCACCTGGTGCGCTTGGTGTTCGGGTCGAGCCATCGGGTGATCATCCCGCTGTCGATCATCGTTGGTGCCGCCCTCCTGGTCGGCACCGACATCGTCGCCCGGATGGCGTTGGCGCCGGCAGAGATCCCGATCGGCGTGGTCACCGCCTTCCTGGGGGCGCCGTTCTTCCTGCTGCTGTTGCGGAGCGCGAGACGATGATCAGCGCGTACGGGCTGGGTGTCCGGATTGCCGGCAAGGTGCTGCTGGACCAGGTCTCGTTCGAGGTGCCGGCCGGCCAGTGGATGGGGATCGTCGGTCCCAACGGGGCTGGCAAGTCGACGCTGCTGCGCACCCTGGTCGGACTGACCAGGCACACCGGCGCGGTGGCCGTGGCGGACCGGAACATTCGTACGGTCCCGGCCAAGGAACTGGCCAGGATGGTGGCGGTCGTCGTCCAGCAGCCGGTCATTCCCGAAGGGATCGCCGTCGGCGACTATGTGCTGCTGGGGCGTTCGGCGCACCTGGGTCTGCTGCAGCGCGAAACCAGGCATGACCGTGCCCGGGTGACCGCTGTGCTCGCGCAGTTGGAGTTGACCGAGTTCGCCGAGCGGCGGATGCGGACCTTGTCCGGGGGTGAGTTGCAACGCGTCTTCCTGGCCAGAGCATTGGTGGCCGACCCGGCAGTCCTGCTGCTGGACGAGCCCACCACCGCACTCGACATCGGCCACCAGCAAGAGGTGCTCGGTCTGATCGACCGGATCCGAGGCACCCGCGAGCTGACCATCCTGTCGACCATGCACGATCTGACGATGGCCGGGGAGTACGCCGATCGGATTCTGCTGCTGCACAACGGAAGGGTGCTGCGCGACGGTAGCCCCGCCGAGGTGTTGGAGCCGGGATTGCTGGCCGGTACGTACGGAGCGACGCTGGAGGTGATTCCGGCCGATCCGGTGCGAGGGTTCGGGGGTCCGGTGGTGGTTCCCGTACGAAGCCGAGCTGATCTCAGCTGATCGCCTGTCTCACGGCCGACGGCTGACACTTGTCATCCGCCGCCGATGCAGAGTGCCTGCCGGCTCATGTGCGATGGCACTGCCGGGGAGCCCTTCGCCGCCCGAGACTGGGAAGTGAGCCGGGGAACCCGTCCCCGACCCATCCGAGGAAGTCACCATGATCGAGGCCCTGCAGAACTTCACCCAGACATTGCCGGAGGTCGTGCAATGGCTTGCCGTCATGGCGATCGGCGCCATCCCGTACGTGGAGTCCCACGGCGCCTCGCTGGTCGGCGTCGCCGCCGGCCTGCCACCGGTGCTGGCCTTCGTCCTGGCCGTGCTGGGAAACCTGCTCATCACGCTTCCGCTGATCTTGCTCGCCGCCCGCGTCCGGGCCCGTGTCACCGGGGGCCGCGCCAAGGAGCTGACTCCTCGTCAGCAGAAGGTGCGTCGCGCCTTCGACCGGTTCGGTGTGGCTGGAGTCAGCCTGATCGGCCCGATCCTGCTGCCCAGCCAGTTCACTGGGCCGGCACTGGTGTCCATCGGCGCGCCGCGACGCAACGTGATCACCTGGCAGGTGATCGCCATCCTCGCCTGGGGTCTGCTGTTCACCGTGCTGGCCGGTTTCGGCATCAATCTGTTGGCCGGGCGCTGAGGGACACAGGGTTCGTCGGGGCGCACAACGGGCCCCTACCATGGGCCGGTGGCCCATCTCCTCGGTGCAGAACGCATCTCGATCGACTTCCCGACCAAGCGCGTCCTGGAACAGGTGACCCTGGGCATCAACGAGGGGGACCGGATCGGGATCGTCGGCCGCAACGGCGACGGCAAATCCACCCTGATGCGTGTGCTCGCCGGCCGCATCGAACCCGACAGTGGCCTGGTCACCCACCGAGGTGGGCTGAGTGTCGCCCTGCTGGACCAGGCCGATGTGCTCCCGCCGGGGCAGACCGTCCGGCGTGCCGTTGTTGGCGACGTCGAGGACTACGTGTGGGCCTCCGATCCACGGATCCGGGACGTGCTGGCCGGGCTGATCGCCGATCTTGATCTTGATGCGCTGGTGGACGGACTCAGCGGAGGTCAGCGCCGCCGGATCGCCTTGGCGAAACTGTTGATCGGCGAGTATGACGTGATCATGCTGGACGAGCCGACCAACCACCTCGACGTCGAGGGCATCTCGTGGCTGGCCGAACACCTGCGTCGTCGCTGGTCGACCAACGCCGGCGGCATGCTGGTCGTCACCCACGATCGCTGGTTCCTCGACGAGGTCTGCACCGCGACCTGGGAGGTGCACGACCGGATTGTCGAGCCTTTCGACGGCGGGTATGCCGCGTACGTGCTGCAACGCGTGGAACGCGATCGGCAAGCCGCGGCCACCGAGGCGAAGCGACAGAACCTGATGCGCAAGGAGCTCGCCTGGCTGCGTCGAGGTGCCCCGGCCCGTACGGCAAAGCCGAAGTTCCGGATCGACGCCGCCAACCAGTTGATCACCACCGAACCGCCGGTCCGCGACAATGTCGAGCTGACCAGGATGGCGACCGCTCGTCTTGGCAAGCAGGTCGTCGACCTGGAGGACGTGTCGATCGCCTTCGACGGTGTCGAGGTGTTGCAAGACGTCGAATGGCGGATCGGTCCCGGCGATCGGTACGCCCTGCTGGGAGCCAATGGCGCCGGCAAGTCCACCCTGCTCAAGATCATCACCGGTGAGTACGCGGCCACCTCGGGCCGGGTGAAGCGGGGCAAGACGGTCAAGTTCGCTACCCTCACCCAGCAGCTCGCCGAACTCGAGGATCTGGCGGAGGACCGGATCTCCGATGTCGTCGGGCGCTACGCCACCAGCTACGTCGCCGGGGGCAAGGAGCTCAGCCCGGGACAACTCCTCGAGCGCCTTGGCTTCACCAGCGCCCAATTGTCCACCCGGGTGAAGGATCTCTCCGGTGGCCAACGTCGACGCCTGCAGCTGATGTTGATCTTGTTGGATGAGCCCAACGTGTTGGTGCTGGACGAGCCCACCAACGACATGGACACCGACATGTTGGCCGCGATGGAGGATCTGTTGGACACCTGGCCGGGCACCCTGTTGGTCGCCAGCCATGATCGCTACCTGCTGGAACGGGTGACCGATCACCAGTTCGCGGTGCTCGACGGTGGCCTGCAGCACCTGCCCCGCGGAGTTGATCAATACCTGGAGATTCAGCAGGGCCGTACGAGGAGGGTCCCGTCGAGATCGAGAACGGATCCTCCGGTGTCGCATGCCCCGACCCGACCCTCGAACCCGATGCGGAGCAACTCCGAGCTGCGTCAGGTGCGCAAGGACATCGAGGCCACCGAGCGGCGGATGCAGCGGACCGAGATCATCATCGGCGACCTGCATCAGCAGATGGCCGACCATGATCATTCCGACTACACCGGTCTGGCCGAGCTGAATGTCAAGCTGGGGGAGGCCCAGGGCGAGCTGACCGAGCTCGAACTGCAGTGGTTGGAGCTGTCGGAGTCGGTGGAGTGATGACGGGGCAGGTGGAGCTGAGCTGAACTTCGACAGGTCTCAGGCAGGGATCGCCTCGGAGCTGGCCAGCCTCCGCTTGCGTTCGATCTTGCGTAACCCCTTGGCCGGCCGTACGGGGACAGGCCATTTGGGCGACAGGTGATCACCGAGGGTGACCCGCCTGATCTTGCGGCCGAACAGCGGCACCATGTAGGTCCACCAGAAGTCCTTCTCGGCGCTGACCCGTCGCCGCCAACCCTCCCCGTCGAGCGGTTCGAAGTCCTCCAGCGAAAAGGTCCACGGCACGTCAAGGTGCTCCAGCACCCGGGCGGCGAGGTACTTGTGGCCGGCGGTCGACATGTGCATCCGGTCGTCGGACCACATCCGGGGGTCCTCGTACGCGGTCATCGCCTGATGATCAACCAACAGCGAACCGGTTTCGGCCGCGATTGCCCGGACGCCGTCGTTGAACAACCGGTTGCGTCCACGGAACGGTTCGAGCAGGGGAGTGATCCGCAGGTCATAGCTGGTGAACATCAGCACTTGGGCGCCGCCCGCGCGGATGACCGAAACGGTCTCGCGATACCGCTGCAGCATCTGTCGTGGGTCGGTCTGCACGTCGAGCAGGTCGTTGCCGCCGGCAAACAGGCTGACCAGGGTTGGTCGCATCGCCAACGCGGGCGCCACCTGCTCGTCGATGATGTGCCGCAGTCGCCGCGACCGGATCGCGAGGTTGGCGTACCGCCAGGTCTTGTCGTGTTTGGCCAGATGCTTCGCGACCCGGTCGGCCCAGCCCCGTACACCATTGGGGTAGTGCACGTTCCGATCGCCGACGCCCTCGGTGAACGAGTCGCCCAACGCGACGAACAACCCGCTCACCGGGTCAGCGTCCGCGCAGCGCCTGCCGCGACCCGCGAGCCTGACGCGCGTTGGCCGGCATCGGACCCTTGGGCATCGGCAGCTTCGGCCGTACGGCGTCGAGTGCCCTCAGCCGGGACTTGATCTCGGTGATCTCGTACGGCTGCAGCACCTTCGGCAGCTTGGTCAGGTGCTTGGTGAGCTGGTCGAGTGGCACCTGTCCCTCACCCTTACCCATCTGCACGGTGAGCACCGGGGTGTTCTCGGTGACCTTGTGCTTCTTGGCCTCGCTGGACAGGATCTGACGCAGCCGTCCGGGCTCGCCCTCGCCGATCAGCACCAGCCCGCCGGGGCCGAGGGTGCGATGCACCAGGTCACCGTGCTTGTTGCCGGTGATACCGGGCTCGGACGTCCACTGCTTGGGCAGCATCTGCAGGGCCACCTGGGCCGAACCGGCCTGGCCCTCGTACCTCTTCAGGGCGGCACGCTTGGCGCGCTGGGTGAGCAGCAACATGGCCAGGATGACGCCGAGCAGCACACCGAAGATCACCGCGAACACGACCTGCTTGATCAACAGCCCGACCACCACCGCGAGCACGATCGGCAGCAGGAAAGCTCCCAGTAGCACCCAGGGCAGCGCACGGTCGTGCTGGTGGGTGATCTTGTACGCCTCGACGAACTGGCGGAAGCGCCCCATGTCGGCGGGGTCGCTACTGTTCCGCCGACGCTCCTTCTCCGCCTTCTTGGCGGCCTTGGCGCGGGCCTTGGCCTCCTTGGGCTCAAGCGTCTTGGCCATGCGTGTGCTCACTTCTCGTTCAGTGGGTGGGTGCGCTCTCGAGCGCACTGTCGCGCGACTCAAGGGCTTGACGATACAGCC
>JAKDKP010000144.1 GCA_030453285.1 Propionibacteriales bacterium | reverse complement strand
GTACACATCGGCAGCGACCACGCAGGCTACGAGCTCAAGAACGCCCTGGTGGCGCTGCTGAGAACCGACGGGCACGAGGTCGTCGACCACGGTCCCGCCCAGTTGGACCCCGAGGACGACTACCCGACCTTCTGCATTCCCACAGCGCAGGCTGTCATGGCCGACCCCGGCTCGCTCGGCATCGTGCTGGGCGGTTCGGGCAACGGTGAACAGATGGCGGCGAACAAGGTCAAGGGCGTCCGGGCCGCGCTGGCGTACGATCTCGAGACCGCCACCTTGGCCCGTGAGCACAACAACGCCAACGTGATCTCCTTGGGCGCCCGCAAGCTGGACGAGACCGCGGCCGCCGAACTCGTCCGCGCCTTCCTCGACACCGAGTTCTCCGCCGCGCCCCGGCATGCCCGGCGGATCGCTCTGCTGGACACCTACGAGGCGACCGGCTCCCTGCCCGGCCAGGACTGATCACGTCCGGACACGATTCCGGCGGCGGCCGGTCAGCGGCGCCGGCCCTCGAGGCGGGCCAGCAGGTCGTCCACGACGCTGAGCGCGGCAGCCTCGTCGGCCGGGCGCGGTTTGGACACCTCACGGGCGCGCATGGCACGGTCGCCGCCCAGCAACCCCGTGACACCGTCCTTGCCGGGCTCACTGCGGTGCGAGCCGGATTCCCGGCGGGGTCCACTGGTCATGGGACAAGCGTACGAGAGGAGGAACGATGCCGGAGGGACACACCCTGCACCGGTTGGCGAACGACCTGAACGCGGCCTTCGCCGATCACGTGGTGGCCGTCAGCAGCCCCCAGGGGCGATTCGTCGAGGGCGCTGCATTGGTGGATGGTCAGCTGTGGCACGGGGCTCAGGCGCACGGCAAGCATCTGTTCTGCGCCTTCGCGGGCGAGATGTGGGTCCACATCCACCTCGGACTGATCGGCAGCCTGCGATTCGGTCCGCCCGGACCACCCGTTGGCCAGGTCCGCCTGCGGTTGGCCACCGACGACGTGGTGGCCGATCTGCGCGGGCCCCAGTTCTGTGCCCTGATCACCGATGACGAGCGGCGACTCCTGGAGTCCCGACTTGGCCCCGATCCACTGGACCCGGCGGCCGATCCCGAACCGGCCCGGCGAAGGATCTCGCGTTCCTCCCGATCAATCGGCGCCCTGCTGATGGACCAGACGGTGCTGGCCGGCGTCGGCAATGTGTATCGCGCCGAAGTGCTGTTCCGGCAACGGATCAACCCCGAGACACCCGGCCGGAAGCTGAAGCCGAGCAGTTGGCGGGCGATCTGGGCGGATCTGGTCGATCTGATGCCGTACGGCGTTGCCGACAACCGGATCGACACCGTACGGCCCGAGCACACGCCCGAGGAGATGGGTCGACCTCCGCGCGTTGATGATCATGGAGGTGAGGTGTACGTGTATCGCCGTGATCAGCAGCCGTGCCACGTGTGCGGTGCCATGATCAGGACGAAGATTGTCGAGGGGCGAAACCTGTTCTGGTGCGGACGGTGCCAACGCCGATCATGATCAACTGGGAGAACTGCGTCATCGACCAGTCCGGGCGCGGTGTCACGCTGACCCGTGCTGGTCGCGAGATTGTCCGGATCGAGCTCGGGCATCCCTTGCTGGGTGGGGAATCCGGCGCCCGGCCAGGTCCGGAGCTGTCGGAGCTGGATCGTCGTGAGGAGGATGACGAGATTGAGTTCCGCTGGCTGGCCGGTCCACTGGAGATCAGGTGGCGGCACAGCGCCGAGCTGGTGTGGAGCATGCGGATCGCGATCACCAACACCTCCGATGAGCCGGTCGAGCTGATCGGCCTGCCGCTGGATGTGTCGACAGGTGAGGATCGAACCGGTTGGGCCGTACGAGCTCGAGCCGAAGCATCGATCACCATCCTTGGTGAGCCGGAGGACACCCTGTGGATCGACGTGGTGCAGGGAAACGCAACCGGGCAAGGGGCTGACTTCCTCATCGGCAACATCCGGCTGCAGCCGGGGCAGCAACAGGTCACTCGGCTGCGGGGAGACTGGGTCAGCGACCTGCGGGCGCGCACCGCTGCGAGGCACTCCGTCCTCCCACCGTGGGCGCACGTCGAGCACACCGAGAGCGTTGTTCTCGATCACCCCGACCTTGCTGTTGTGTCGACCGACGGGCACGCGGATGCCCAGGGCCGGACCGAACTGATTGGCTCTCCGGGTGCGTCGAGCCTCACCAGGCTCAGCGGTCCGCGCGGCGACGTCGATGTCGTGATCACCTTCGCCCCCGATCTTGATCAGGTGATCGTTGACCGCGTGCAGCAGCTCCGTACCCGATGGCGTTCCTCCCGCCAGGGACCGGTGATCGAATCCGTTGATCAGGCAATCCTGGCCCAGCACGCCTTGGCCACCGGCCTGGCGCCGGACCGGGACTCCTTGGGGGCGGCCGTCGAAGGAGCCGTAGCACGGTTCCGCGACCAGCCGTCGATGCTGGTGATGGTGCTGATGTCCCAGCAGGGAGTGGTGACCGGTGATGATCAACTGGTGGCCGACGCTCTGGCGATGTCGTTGCTGTTGAGCGATGAGCCGGGTCTCTCCCTCGGCTGGGTGCGGCTGATTGCCGCCGCCACGATGATGGGCGTGGACCTTGCCCCGGCCCTCGGACGCCAACGGTCATCGGTGCGGCCAGGTGGACATCCGTCCGCCCATCAATTGGCCCGCGACCTGGGATACGGCCTCCGCGGAAGTCGACTGGCCGCCATCGATCCGTCCACCGATGCTCGTGATGTCGCCCTGCTGGCCCAGTGGTTGGCCACTGGCCACACCGCGCCGACGTCCTGGCCGGTGGACGGCAGGCAGCTCGTCCAGCGGCACAGCACCCGGCTCCGCCATCTTGCGGCGACCGGTGCACTGTCCGAGCTCGGACTGACCTGGCTCGTGCTTGCCGACCAGTTCATCTGAGCCCTTCCTCCTCGATCAGGGGAAGGTGATGGTTCCCGCGCCGATCGGGGCGCCTCGATTGGCGACCCGGGGCGCCACGGCCCGGTTCAGCACGTACTGCACCAGGGGGCGCATGTTGGATCCGTCGAGCGAGGAGATCTTGGCAAGTTCTGCCTCAGCGTCGGAGAAGTCGGTGTTGCGGATGCGTTCGGAGTCGTCGTGGGTGACCACCCGCAGGTACTGGCGGTCCCGGATCCACACCGGACGCATGAAGGCTCGCGCGGCACGCAGGACCAGGTCGGTGTCCTCGCCGGACCATCCGCGGAACCGGTCGCTCTCGTCGTACCCGCCCAGTAGGTGGAAGTTGGTCCGGGACAACGCGATACGTCCCATGCAGCCCTTGTAGAGGCCCATGTTGAGACGACTGTCGAAGCGGTTCGTTGCGACCACGGCGTTCGGGCGGCGGCGGAAGATGTTGCGCAGGTATCCGGCGAAGTCGACGCCGGTGTAGTTGTCGGCGTCGATGTTGCAGAGGTAGTCGCCCGAGGCCAGGGCGTGGGACATGTTCTTGGCATGGCTGTGCCGGAACGTGGTCTGGCCGGACGCCCGGGCGAACCGGAGGATGCCCGCGTCGCGGTAGCGCTTGAGCTCTGGGGCGGTGGTGATCCACTCGGCCAGGTCGTCGGGACTGCTGTAGTCCAGCACGATGAATTCGACATCGTCGGGCCGCGACCAGTCGACGTTGTCGGCCAAGTTGCGCGGCAACGTCTCCTTCAGATGGTGCGTCCTGCCCATGCAGGTGGTGCAAAGAGAGAGCTTCATGGCTGAATCTTTGATCGCCTTGTGGTCAGAGTGGACGCCACCGCGGGGGTGCGATGGCTCGTACGGCACTCTAACCCGGCTCGGGTGCCGACGAACCGTATGACCCTCCGACCTCGCGAAATCTCCGGGAGAGCCATGAGAGTCCCCCCAGTCCCTGCCGGTTGCGGCAGCAGCTGAGGACCGTACGGCGGCGCTGACCCCGCGTCTGTCTAGCTTCGGCACCACACCGCCCACACCATCGCGAAAGGTCCCCCTCATGACGAACTTCGGACGACGAAAGGCACTGGCCCTCTTCGCCGGTGTGCCCGCGGCAGCCGCGGTGATCGGCGTCGCCGGCAGGCCAACGCCGGCCCAGGCCGCCTCGCAGTATCCGAGCCTGAAGGTGGGATCGCAGGGCGGCAACGTGAAGTCACTGCAGTTCCTGCTCAGCAGGCACGGCATCGCCACCCTGGCCGACGGAGACTTCGGTGAGGCGACCAGGAAGTCCGTGGAGACCTTCCAGAGCAGGAATGGACTGATTGTCGACGGCATCGCCGGCGCGCAGACCTGGAACAAGATCATCATCACCGCACGGTCCGGCGACAGCGGGGATGTCGTCAAGGCGGTGCAGGTCCAGGCGAACACCTGGCGCAAGAACATCCCGGTCGACGGATCCTTCGGCCCGGTCACCCACGGCGCCATCGTGGCCATCCAACGGGCACGCGGTTTGCTGGCCGACGGTGTCGTGGGGCCGAAGACCTGGGTCGTGCTGGTCGGCGGTGGCACCGCCGACGGCGGAGGCGGCACCGGCGGCTCAGGCTACGCCGGCCTGGACGAGGCACAACTGGGACACTGCCGGACCATGATCGGCGTCGGCAAGGGATACGGGATTCCCGAGTACGGCTGGGTGATCGCGGTCGCGACCGCCCTGCAGGAGTCGACGCTGCGCAACCTCAACGGTGGCGACCGGGACTCGGTCGGCCTGTTCCAGCAGCGGCCCAGCATGGGCTGGGGTTCGATTGCTCAGTGCACCAATCCCGTCCTGGCCTCCCGGGCGTTCTACGGGATCGCCGACCACACCAGCAATCCGGGCCTGACCGATGTCCGCGGCTGGGAGGGCATGTCCGTGGCGCGCGCCGCCCAGGCCGTGCAGCGATCGGGATTCCCCGACGCGTACGCCAAGTGGGAAGGGCTCGCGCGCGAGATCGTCGCCAAGCAGAAGGATGCCGTCGGACCCATCAGATGACCTCCTGCGCTTCGGCGCAGGCTGACAACCCATGCCGACCCCCGTGCCCTCGCACGGGGGTCGGTGTGGTTGCGCGCTCGGTCTCACCCGACCGAGTGACCAGATCGATCCGGTACGGGGCTGTTGCGGACCTCGTGTCCGGGGCATCTGCGGTTGATCATGGACTCCATGACCACCGCCTTGCTCGTCATCGACGTCCAACAGTCCTTCGTCGCCCACGACTCGTGGGCCGACATCTCCAACCCCCGTCTGGCCGAGGATCTGGTCCCCCTGGTGGCAGCCTCGCGGGCTCGCGGCGACGTTGTCATCTGGGTCCTGCACACCGATCCCGGTAGCGGCGGCGTCTTCGACCCGACGCAGGGGCATGTGCGGCTGATTGGGCCACTGTCGCCGGAGCCGCAGGAAACCGTACTGCACAAGACGTCACACAATGCGTTCACCAGCACCGATCTGCAACAGCGGCTCGACGCGGCCGGCATTCGACGCATTCGGGTGGTGGGGATTCGTACCGAGCAGTGCGTCGAGACGACGGCTCGCGTTGCCAGCGATCTCGGGTACGAGGTGCGCTTCGTCGTCGACGGTACGGCAACCCAGCCGCTGGGTGGGCTCTCGGCCGAGCAGATCATCGAGCGTACGGTGACGGTCCTGGACGGTCGGTTCGCCGAAATCGAGACCCTCGCCGAGGCCATTTCCGATCCGGGACCGGGTAGCAAGCAGGAGGCCTCGACTAGAGTGACCAGATGAGTCCTCACCCTCGGCAGGTCGTGATCTTGCTGCCGGCGAGTGTGCACCTGCTGGACGCCGCCGGGCCGGCACAGGTGTTCGTGGCAGCTAACGACGTCGGCGGGACGTACCGCGTCAGCTTCTTCGCCGAGCGGGGGCAGGTCGTGGCCCATCAGGGGTTGGGACTGGTCGCCGACGAGCAGCTGCCAGACCTGGGTCCACGTGACCTGATGCTGGTCGCGGGGCAGCGTTCGGATTTCGGCAGGATCACCGGTCGCCCTGCGCCCGCTCCGGCGCAGTTCTCCGCCTCGATCCGTACCGCACTGATCACCCATCATGCCGCCGGTGGCGAAGTGGGCAGCATCTGTTCCGGTGCACGCACGCTGGGCCTGGCCGGCCTGCTGGATGGCCGGAACTGCACCACCCATCACGAGCTCGTTGGTCAACTGCAGCAGGAGTTCCCGCTGGCCCGGGTGCTGATGGACCGGTTGTTCGTCACCGACGACCGGGTCCACACCAGTGCCGGCGTCGCGAGCGGAGTCGACCTCGCGCTGGACCTGGTGGCTGGTGATCATGGTCCACGGGTGGCGGCTGCCGTGGCGCACACCCTGGTGCTACCCCTGCGCAGTGGTGCCCACAGCAGTCAGCTGAGCGTCTTCCTGACTTTCCGCGACCACCTGT
>JAKDKP010000143.1 GCA_030453285.1 Propionibacteriales bacterium | reverse complement strand
CGCGAGGGCGAGGCCCAGCAGAGCGAGGCCAAGGTCAAGGGAGCCGCTGACGACGTCAAGGAAGGCTTCTCCGACGCCAAGGACCGCCTCAAGTGACCAACTGATCATGGTCGGGCCCTGGGGCTCGACCATGATCACTTGAGCGACGAGGGGCGGGAATCTTTCCGCTCCTCGTTCGGTTGTCACCGATGTCGGCGTCCGCACCCGCCCCGCAGCTTCATCGAGGTCGATGGGTACGCTGACCGACAACTGGAGAACACTCCGCCACCTCGGAGCACCGGGGTGCACGCATTCCGACCGACAGGACCGATCATGGCGAACTACACCCTCCCCGATCTTCCCTACGACTACAGCGCACTTGCGCCGCACATCGCCCCCGAGATCATGGAACTGCACCACGACAAGCACCATGCGACGTACGTGAAGGGCGCCAACACCGCCCTGGAGCAGCTCGAAGAGGCGCGGAGCAAGGGCGAGTTCGGCACCATCAACAAGCTCGAGAAGGATCTGGCGTTCAACCTCGGCGGCCACATCAACCACTCGGTGTTCTGGAACAACATGTCCCCCGACGGTGGTGGCCAGCCCGACGGCGAACTCGGCGCCGCGATCGACGAGTTCTTCGGCGGATTCGACGGCTTCAAGGGGCAGTTCGAGGCCACCGCCACCGGCCTGCAGGGCTCCGGTTGGTCCGTACTGGCCTGGGACGTGCTCGGTCAGCGGCTGAACATCCTGCAGATGTTCGACCAGCAGGGCAACGTCCCGCTCGGACAGGTGCCGGTGGTCCAGCTCGACATGTGGGAGCACGCCTTCTACCTGCAGTACAAGAACGTCAAGGCCGACTACGTCTCCGCCTGGTGGAACGTGGTGAACTGGGCCGATGCGACCCAGCGGCTCACGGCCGCCCGGGAGCAGGCAATGGGTTTGATCACCATGGGGTTACAACGACCGCCTCACCGACCCTATAAACCGTCCGGGGGGGACCTGCCAGCCTTGGCTGGTCCCCCGCTGTCGTCCCCGGTGCGCCTACTCTTGTCCCTGCATTCCTGTCACCCACCCACTGCCCGTCACCACCCTTGGAGGCCACGTGAGCCAGCCCCCCAACCCCCAGTCGGGACCCGACTTCGGGCGCCGACCCTCGGCTGGTGGGTTCACGCCACAGAACGACTACAGCCACCCCGACTTCCCAACCGGTCCGGTCCAGCAGCCGGCCCGGACGATGCAGCCGCCGGCACCGACTCCACCGCCGCCAGCGCGAAGGAACAGCCCGGCCCTGGGCATCGTTGCGCTGTTTCTCGTCGCGATCGCGGTGGTGATCCACACACCGCTGGTGTTCCAGACCTCCACCACCTTCCACACGATCGAGCAGTACAGCTACGGCGACCCCGAATACACCCAGGCCAACAACAGCATCTGGACGATCCTGGCCCTCCAACTGATCCCGGCTGGCCTCGGACTGGTGGGCCTGGTGCTGGGCATCATCGCCGCCGCCTCCCGGCGAGGAACGATGCCCGGAGTGATCGCCATCATCCTCTCGGTGCTGGCCCCGATCGTGTTGTTGCTGGTCTTCCTGGTGTCCATACAGGGCCTGCTCGACCTGACCTGATCACCGGACCGCCACGCGCGAGCACCATGGTGCGTGCACCGGAGAACAGTTCCCACCCAAAAGCGCCCGCCCCATCGGTGAATCTCCACCGATGTGGCGGGCGCTCTTGTGACGTCTCGGATCGACGTCGGACGTTCCTGAACGGAGTTTGCGCTCAGGCCTCGTCGTTGGAGTCGTCGTTCTTGACCGCATTCACGAACCCGGCCGCCTCGGCCGCCCCGGCCGAGTTGAACCACACCTCGGCAATGGTGGCGTCGTACCACGGCGACTCGGGGGTGTGGAACTTCATCGAGTCCTCATTGCCCTTGATGTCGAAACCGGCGGGCGGCTCCGCACCACGGAAGGAACCCTCGCCGAGGTCCTTGACGTCGGTGGCGGGCTCAGGCGCATCCTCGACTGGAGCCTCGTCAGCCGCGGCCGCGGCCGCGGGAGCGGCGGCGGCCGGCACCCCGGCGGACGTGGACGCCTTCTTGGTCACCGGATCGGTGATCAGCTCGATGATCGCCATCGGAGCATTGTCACCCTTGCGTGGACCGATCTTGGTGATCCGCAGGTAGCCGCCCTCGCGTTCGGCCATGGCCGGGGCGATGTCGGCAAAGAGGGTGTGCACGACCGCTTTGTCGCGGATGGTGCTGAGCACCTGGCGACGGGCGTGCAGGTCACCCTGCTTGGCCTTGGTGATCAGGCGTTCGGCCAACGGACGGACCCGCTTGGCCTTGGCCTCAGTCGTGGTGATCCGGCCGTGCTCGAAGAGCTGGCTCGCCAGGTTGGCCAGAATGATCCGCTCATGGGCGGGGGTGCCGCCGAGACGTGCACCCTTGGTGGGAGTGGGCATGGTGTGTTCTCCAGTGTCTGGTACGGATCGAGGAGATCAGTACTGTTCGGTCTCGGCGAAGTCGACGTCCTCGGACCCGTCCTCGTCCTCGTCGTCGTATCGGGTGACACCCATCGGGTCGAAGCCCGGGGCGCTGTCCTTCAGCGAGAGGCCCATCTCGTGCAGCTTCAGCTTGACCTCGTCGATCGACTTGGAGCCGAAGTTGCGGATGTCCAGCAGGTCCTGCTCGGAGCGCGACACCAGCTCGCTGACGGTGTGGATGCCCTCCCGCTTGAGGCAGTTGTACGAGCGGACCGTCAGGTCGAGATCCTCGACCGGCAGGGCCAGGTCGGCGGCGAGCTGCTCGTCGACCGGCGAGGGGCCGATCTCGATGCCCTCGGCCTCGACGTTCAACTCACGAGCCAGACCGAACAACTCGACCAGGGTACGGCCCGCGCTGGCCATGGCGTCGCGGGGACGCATGGACGGCTTGGTCTCGACGTCGATGATCAACTTGTCGAAGTCGGTGCGCTGCTCGACGCGGGTGGCCTCAACCTTGTAGGTGACCTTGAGGACCGGTGAATAGATCGAGTCGACCGGGATGCGGCCGATCTCAGCGTCGGCGGACTTGTTCTGCACCGAGGAGACGTAGCCGCGGCCGCGCTCGACGACGAGCTCCATCTCGAGGCGCCCCGAATCGTTCAGGGTGGCGATGTGCAGCTCGGGGTTGTGCACCTCGACGCCGGCCGGCGGGGCGATGTCGGCGGCGGTGACCGCACCGGCGCCCGCCTTGCGCAGGTACATGGTGACCGGCTCGTCCTCCTCCGAGGACAACACCAGTCCCTTGAGGTTCAAGATGATCTCGGTGACGTCCTCGACGACCCCGGCCAGGGTGGAGAACTCGTGCGGGTTGCCGTCGACCTTGATGCTCGTCACCGATGCGCCCGGGATGGACGACAGCAGCGTACGACGCAGCGAATTGCCCAGGGTGTAGCCGAACCCGGGCTCCAGCGGCTCGATGACGAACCGCGAACGATCGTTGCCGACAACTTCCTCGCTGAGCGAGGGGCGCTGTGCAATCAGCATGTGTACATTCCTCTCCGCATCGACCTCTATTTGACGATGCGCATCTTGGGATCCCTCAAACCTCTGTCTGAGGGCCATTCAGTTCAGTTGTGTGGCGGCCTTGACCCGGACGGACGCTCTCCGCCCAGTGACCGGACGACCAAGCCTTGTCCTGTCGTACGAGGCGTCCCGGAGTGGTGGGCGTTGCGGCCGACTCCTCCGAGCTTGCGAGGATGAGTCGGCCGGGGCAGGACGCCTCGTACGACAGGACGAGGCGCCCGAGCCAGCAGTCAGCTCACTTGGAGTAGAGCTCGACGATCAGCTGTTCCTGCACGTCGATCACAATCTGCTCGCGCACCGGGAGCTGATGCACCAGGACGCGCATCTTGTCCGGGACGGCCTGCAGCCACGCCGGCACGTCGCGCTCGCCGTGGGTCTCACGGGCCACCACCAGCGGGTGCAGGTTCATCGACTTCTCGCGAACGTCGATGATGTCGTGCGGCGAGACGCGGAACGACGGGATGTCGACCTTCTTGCCGTTGACCAGGAAGTGTCCGTGGGACACCAGCTGGCGGGCCTGCCGACGCGTCGAGGCAAATCCTGCGCGATAGATCACGTTGTCCAGCCGGGACTCCAGGATCTGCAGCATCGCGTCACCGGTCTTGCCGGGGACCCGGTTCGCCTCGACGTAGTAGCGGGCGAACTGCTTCTCCAGGACTCCGTACGCGAAACGAGCCTTCTGCTTCTCACGGAGCTGGAGGGCGTACTCGGAGTCCTTCGTACGACCGCGGCCGTGCTGACCGGGCGGGTAGGGGCGGCGCTCGAACGCCTTGTCGCCACCGACCAGGTCAACACCCAGCCGACGGGACTTCTTGGTCATGGGACCTGTGTAGCGTGCCATGTTCTCAGTCCTTGTTGTGTGGTGGGCGGATCAGACGCGACGGCGCTTGGGCGGCCGGCATCCGTTGTGCGGGACGGGGGTGACGTCGGCGATCGGGCCGATCTCGAGGCCGACGGCCCCGAGCGAACGGATCGCGGTCTCCCGGCCGGAGCCGGGACCCTTGACGAACACGTCCACGCGCTTCATGCCGTGATCCATGGCACGACGCCCGGCAGCCTCGGCTGCCATCTGCGCGGCGAACGGGGTCGACTTGCGGGACCCCTTGAAGCCCACCGTGCCCGACGAGGCCCAGGCGATGACGCCTCCGGACGGGTCGGTGATGGTGATGATCGTGTTGTTGAACGTGCTCTTGATGTGGGCCTGTCCGGCCACCACATTCTTCTTTTCCTTGCGGCGCACCTTCTTGGTGGTGCTGCGGCCTGCTGTAGCCATGTGTCTGATCTCCTACGAAGTCGTCTCGACGCGAGTGAACTGTTACTTCTTCTTGCCGGCGACCGGCTTGCGCTTTCCCTTGCGGGTGCGGGCGTTGGTCTTGGTCCGCTGTCCACGGACCGGCAGTCCACTGCGGTGACGGCGACCCTGGTAGCAACCGATCTCGACCTTGCGCCGGATGTCGGCGGCCACCTCGCGGCGGAGGTCACCCTCGATCTGGTAGCTGGCCTCGATGTGGTCACGGAGGGCGACCAGTTGGTCGTCATTGAGTTCATGTACGCGGAGGTCGCCACTGATCTTGGTGGCTTCCAGGGTCTCGAGGGCGCGGGTACGACCCACACCGAAGATGTAGGTGAGGGCGACTTCCAGGCGCTTTTCGCGCGGGAGGTCGACACCAATGAGGCGTGCCATGGGTGGAACCTTTCACTGTGACATCGGTGTCTGGCGTGCAGCGTCCCTGCCATGGCTGGCCGGCTGATCATGATGATCGGCTGACCGACAGGGCCCCGGCCGATGTTCCGGGGGTGGGTCCGAGTCTCCTCGGGTTGCTTGCACACTTTTTGGTGGTCCGGGCCGCTCTCATCTCGACGAGTGCCCGGGGACATGACGTTGTTCAGTTGTCGTACGGGATTCAATTGTCGTGCGGGGCCCCTGAGGGCCGGGTGCGACGAGGGCTGGATCAGCCCTGACGCTGCTTGTGGCGCGGGTTGCTGCTGCAGATCACCATCACGCGACCGTGACGACGAATCACCTTGCAGTTGTCGCACATCTTCTTGACGCTCGGCTGGACCTTCATCGAGGGTCTTTCTGGTTCGTGCGCAAGACACCGACCGGCCGGAGCCGGATGGATGTCGCGCTTGGTTGCTGCCGCGTGGTCACGCGACAGGTGGACCTCACTTGTGCCGATAGACGATGCGTCCGCGGTTCAGGTCGTACGGGGAGAGCTCGACGACGACACGATCAGCAGGAAGGATGCGGATGTAGTGTTGCCGCATCTTGCCGCTGATCGTGGCGAGCACTTTGTGGCCGTTCGACAACTCGACGCGAAACATCGCATTCGGCAACGACTCGACCACGGTGCCCTCCATCTCGAGGGCGCCCTCTTTCTTCGCCATGAACTCACAATCTGGTGGGGATCACTGGACACACGTCACCCAGCACAGGTGACCGACGAGCCACTCTACGTCACAGGCTGCCGGGCTCCAAAATCTCCGATGCCCAGTGCCGTGGGCCTCAACCCGCGAGGAGGCCGTGGCGGCGCAGGCGCAGGGTGAGGCCAGCGCCGTCGTGGGCCCGGAGGATGTCCACCTGGTCTGCGGCGGACCGACTGGACCCCATTGTGGCGCCATGGGACAGCACATGCTCTGACGGGCTCAACTCGCGCAACGCGATCACCTCGACATGGTCGGGGAACTCGCGTGCCAGGTCTCCGTAGATCGCCGGGTCATGCTGCCCGTCGTCGCCGATCAGCAGCCACTTGATGTTGGGGAAGGCGTCGATCAGATCCCGCAGGTTGGCCCGTTTGTGCTGCTGGCCGGACCGGAAGATC
>JAKDKP010000142.1 GCA_030453285.1 Propionibacteriales bacterium | reverse complement strand
GCCGCCATCACCGAAAGCGCTTGCGTGGAGGCTGGACCGATAACGGTCGTTATCTAGAGTCCGGTCAGACATGGCCATGGCGTCCAGCACGCGACTCAGCGGATCGGAATTCTTCCTGGTGGACGTAGTTATCTTGAGCTGTCGATCAAGCGGCCCGGCCTCGTCACCGTTCGGCCGTCGATGCCCGTAGTCGCCCGAGTGCGTGTTCCAGTTGCTTCCGGAGTCGCTGATTCTCGGTGGTGAGGTCCCGGTTGCGCGCGTTGGCAACTTCGAGGCGGCGTAGCAGGGATGCCTCCGTGGAACGTTGGGGCGCGGGCAGTGGTGAACCGGCCGAGCCACACTGGAGGTCGCGGAGCCGTCGAATCTCGGCGCAGATATCAGGCTGGGTGTAGAGCCAGGACCGCGAGACCCTCGCCTTCTGCGCGACGATCTGAAAGGTAACCGCGCCCCCCTCGCGGTCGAGGTCGCGAATAGCCTGGGTGGCTTTGGCCCGCGTGGTCTCGTGACGCCGCTGGGCGGCGGTGATCAAGTGATGACTGTTATCAGCGTGCACTAGGTACTGCCTCGCCGTCCTCGTCGTTCTCCAATGTGGTGATGATCTGGTCGAGGTTTCCCAAGACCTGCTGGTTCATCTCGATCAGTCTTTGCTGGCCGCGGGCTTCGGCCGCGGTGATGATCTGAACGACCTGTTGATGATGCTGCCGGTGCTCGGGCAGGAACTCCGAGGTGGTGATGAACATAGGGCAGCTCAGGCACGCGTTCGCGTGCGGGCAGGACTTCTGGACTGGCAGCCCGCAGAAGCCGTTGGACAGGGCCTGGGTCGCTCGCCCGACCCGCTGCTTGGCCCAGGCCGCCTCGGCCAACGGTCCGTCAGGGTCGAGGGTGACGGTTTCGCCCTTGATGTTGACCTTCCGCGCGGCTTCCCAGTGCCGGCGGATCGTGGTGTCGCTGAGGCGGGCGTAGTGAGCGGTCATGACGTGGGAGTCGTGGTCCAGGATCCGCCGGACCACTTCTTGAGGGACGTCTCGGTTGATTAGCCTGGTACCCAGGGTGTGCCGGAAACTGTGCGGGACGACGCGAACAGGTTGGCCGTGCTCGTCCCTGACGTCGCAGCGCTTGAGCCAGCGGTGCAGCGCCTTGCGGTAGACGCCGTCACCGACGGACTCCTCGCCGTCGTCGTTGTGCGTGACACGCGGGAAGAGCACCGGCGTCCCACCCGGCCAGTCCTCTTGGAGGCGGCGTCGCTGCGCGGTGATGGCGTCGGCGAGGTCGGCGTCGATAGGCACCAGGGCCTCGCGTTTCATCTTGTGGTTGAGGTAGCGAAGGTAGGGCGCTCCCTCGCCGTCGTAGACGATGCAATCGGTCGGCAGGCGGACGGTGTCGGTGATGCGCAGCCCGCACCCCATCAAGATCTGCGTGATCAGCTTGTAGCTGGGGTTGTTCCACTTGGCGAGGTTGTCCGGGTTCTCCAGCTGGGTCATCACGGTTTCGCTCAGCGCGCGGGGTTGCCGGATGGCTTCCTTGGGGAAGTCCTCGCTGTAGAACATCACCGCTGAGGGCAGGGAGTCATCCCAGCCGTGCTGCCGGATGGTGGTGAAGAACAGATTCAGCTGCCCGATCAGCATGCGGTGTTTCACGGTGCCCGAGTATCGGGCATGCAGGTGAGCGAGGTAGCGCTCCAACACTTCCCGGTTTAGGTCTGCCATTCCCTGGACGGAAGGTGCCACATCTTCGAGGAACTGCCCGAAATGCGTGATCGCCCGTGTGCCGGAGGAGACACTGATCACACCGAGTCCCGTGGCCAAGCGCCAGCGAGCCCAGCGTTTGGCCAAGACCTTCAGCCAAAGCTGCGGGATGTCCTCGAAGGTGATCCGGGCCAGCCGCCTGTCCTTGATGCCGAGCTCACGCAGCCGCCAGACGTCCTTGCCGTACTCGGCATCCCATCTGCTGCTCTGGCGGGGTGTCCGGCTCCGCTCGATCACCGTCGCTAATGGCTGTTCGGGCACCAGTGGGCTCGGTATGCTCATAGTCGAACCTCTCTGCCGGTGAACCAGCCCGCTTCCTCCAGCGCCCTGCGGGCGTCCTCGGCGCTCAGGTGCCCGTAGACGGCGGCAGTGGTGGTGATGTCGGCGTGGCCGAGCAGCTTGGAGACGATCTCGATCGGCACGCCGTCGCGCAGCATCCGGGTGGCGGCGGTGTGACGGTACCAGTGCGGATCGAAGTCGATCCCGGTGTGTCGGCGCAGTCTCTTCACCAGGTCGTAGACGGCCGCATAGGTCAGTGGGTGACCGTGGGGTTGACCCCACAGGTTCACAAAGACATAGTCGGAGTCCAGGTCGCCGTACTCCAGATGCAGGTAGTCGGCATAGAGCCGGACCAACTCTGCGCTCACTGGTACCGTCCGCGGGTTGCGTGACTTGGAGCGTGCCCCGTTGTCGTTGACCCGGCGCTGGACCGTGATCTGGGACTCGGCCGCGGCGATGTCCTCATGTCGTAGGCCCAGCGCCTCCCCGATTCGCATCCCGGTGTCAAAGAGCACGGCGAACAGGAACCGGTCCCGCAGATGGCCACAGGCATCGAGGATCGTCTGCACCTCGGCGGCGGTGAACACGCGCGGGAGCTTGCGTTGTGCGCTCAGCACGATGGCGCGCCGTGGCTGCGGGTTGCTCTTGCTGATGTGGTGCAAGAACGGCTTCCATCCCGAGCTGCGGCCTCCGGTCGGCTGCCACGTCTTCAGCAGCTCCCCGAGGTCTATGCCGTGGCGCGCGGCGTGCCGGTAGAACGCGCTGAGAGCGGAGAGCTTGCGGTTGACCGTCGCCTCGGTGCAGTGGTGCTGCACTGACGACAGGACCAGGACCGTCCCGTCGCGCAATTCTGGCGGACGGCGCAGCCAGGCGACGAACTCGGCGACGTTCTCCAATCGCACCTCACGCCAGTCCAAGGCCTGGGCGCCGAGGAATACGAACCAGTCCTTCAGGTCGTGGGCGTAGGCCTTGACCGTGTTCGGCGAACGCTCGATCTGGGTCAAGTACGCCAGATACCGCTCGATCGGAGCCACCGGGGCACCGTCACCGCCCAGCACCGTCCACGACTCCACGCCATCGACGGGCGAGAGCACCCGCTGCGCAAACATCAGATCATCCTCAGTCCGGGTGCGGCGATGTGGACCGGTCCTGTCATCACAGCCCCGCCGTCTGATCGCGCCGTCGGCTGCGGCTTGGCGCGCCGGTCTCCGACTGGTCTACGTGTGCGCTCAGGAGAGCGGGCCTCCGCTTCACAGCGAGATGTGGCCGGTGTTGCCATTGACGATGACCACGGACGAAGGGTTGAGGAGCTCGGTCGCTCGTGGGACTGAGAGTACGGCGGGTATCCCGACCTCCCTGGCGACGATCGCTGCATGGGAGAGCACTCCACCTATTTCGGTCACCACTGCAGAGGCAATGGTGAACAGCGGTGTCCACGCAGGATCGGTGTGGCGGCAGACCAGCACATCCCCGCGCCTGACCTTAGGAAAGTCGCCTGGTCCGCGTACCAGGCGGACGGGACCGGAGGCCACTCCTGGACTGGCTGGCACGCCGGTGATGGTGACATCGTCGGCGGCCGTCAGGGACGACGGTGCTGTGGAGTCAGGGACGACTGCCGTCACGGGTCGGGCTTGAAGGACCCACATCGTGTCATCCGTGATGGCCCATTCGATGTCTCTGGGACCACCCAACGTGCTGGAGACCTCTTTGCCGAGGGTGTGCAAACGCGGAACGTCGCGGTCCGTGAGACAGGGCTCCTTCTGCTCTGTCGGCACTGTGGATCGAGTGACGAGATGCCCGTCGTAGCGGTCGGTGCGCTCGGCCTTGAGTCCTAGTCGGCGCTCGACGATGCCAGAGTCTCTGACGCGCCAGGCATCCGGAGTGACGTGGCCGGCGACGAGCCGTTCTCCGATGCCCCACGTGGCTTCGATCACGCTGGTAGTGCCGGTGAACATGATCCCGGAGACGCTGGCATCCACGAACCGTTGGACGAGCACGGCCATGTCGACTGGTGCCTGCGGGGCTTGGCGGGCTCGGTACGCGGCAGCGCGATCGGTCCACAGCGAGGCCCAGCACTTCAGGATCGCCTGGCATACCTGCTCGGTTCCGCGCAGAACAAGGAAGCTGTCATGCTGTCCTGCGGCAGATGCGTGGGCGTTGTCTTCAGCGATCGAGGATGAACGCACGGCCACGTAGTCAGTCGGTGCCCCGCCGGTGATGCGCTCCAACGCCCGGGAGACGTCATCGACAACGCCGTCCGGGAGGCGTGAGCGCAGGATTCGTGCTCGAGCCTCTTCGGCGTGATCGGTGGAGAGTTCGGTGAGGCCAAGTGCCGTGGCCGCGGCTCGGTAGGTGGTTGCTGGCACCACGAAACTGGTAGGTACTTTGAAGCCAGCCCGTGTCAACCCGGCCAAGGGGGCGGCTTTGCCACCGGCGGTCGAGTGATCGACGTCGACGAGATCCACGATGTTCACAGCTGTCTCCCGCCGGCGAAGCCTGTCCACCGCAGTTCGGCGGGGAGGTGAGACATGTCGTTGACCATCACAACGCCAGGGGGTTCCCCGTCGGTGTGTTCGATCACCGTGAGCCCAGTATTGGCGACACCGGCCAGCGACATCCATCGGGCAGGTGGAGCACTGAGTGCATCGCGCACCATCCAGGCGATCGGGTACGCGTGGGTCACGGCTACCTCGTGGGTCGGGCGCTGGGCCCGTGTGTTCGGCGTGCCGAACCGTGCCGCCAGGCCGTCTGCGGTCCTTCGACCGGCATCCGCTTCGCTGCGGTCGTAGCCGTCGAAGAATCCCACCCATGAGGGTGAGAGGTCTTCGCTGTCAGGGACGAACGGGACATGGTCGACGAGTTCGGCAGCCTCGTCGACCAGGACGCGCCGCATCTCCGCTGCGATGACTTCGGCACTCTCGACCGCCCGTGGCAGCGGGGAATGCCACACGACGTCGATGGGCAACCGGGCGAGTCGCTGGCCGATCAATCGGGATTGTTCCCGGCCCTCATCGGTCAACTGGCCCCAGACATCGGCCGCACCGTGGCGCACGAAACAAACAGTGCGCGCAGCCATCACCGTCCTCCTTCATGTGGTTCCGCGGAACGGTCGCGACCGAGACTGGACAACAGGTCCTCATGAAGTTCTGCCCACACGATGTGGCAAGAGAGCCGGCCCACGCCGGCCACCCACCGATCATCACCTGCGCGAGCCTTCTCCAAGGCCGCCGAGAACTGCCGCGGGTACCGGCTGAATCGCGGAAGCCAGGCATCCAGTTCAGCCATGAGGTCGCTGAGAGCATCAGCTAAGTCCGTCAGCTCCCGCAACACCTCCACACTGCGGTCCGTATGGTCAGCGGAAGAGTGAAGCTGCCAGTCGGTCACCGCCCGGACGAGGCGGGGATTGACGCTGCCCTCGAAGTCCTCAGCCATGGCTTGGAGGACGAGTCGCGCTCCGGATGTCTCAAGTTCTTCCTGCAGCAATTCGCCGTCGCGACTCTTGCCCGCTTCCGCGAGAATCCAGCCACCCGAGTCAGCGAACGCCATGCGCTCAATCAGATGCTGCCCTTCGAGGACGCGGAGAGTGTCACCGACGATGGTGGCTGGCAGGTCGACGCGGTCAGCGACCGCCTCAGTGTCCGCGAACCCGGCGAGGCGGACCGCGTGAAGCACCAGCAACTCGTCACGGGACTGCCACGTCGTATCGGATCGTTCAGTTGTCATTCTGGTTGCTCGACGACGTCGCCGGCCTGGGCACGAGTCGACACCCGCTGGAAGCGCTGCTGGGCCGCCTGCGGAGACTTCACTCCCAATTGCTTGGCGATGTCGGGCCAGGTCAATCCCTCTGCCCTCGCGATCAGCATCAAACCTGATTCGAGGGCATCGAGGTCAGCTCGTGCCGACTCCAGAAGTGTCAACGCGGCCCGAAGATCGTCGTGAAAAGCTTCCCCGACAGTCGAGTTCGCTCGCCACATGGCAAACCGCAGCAGGGTCACATCGTCGGGCATGACCCCCGGTGGCTGCCAAGGGAGCGGAGACAACCCGTCGGCACCGGACTCGCACAGCTGTCGCCGCGCCGAGTCCAGCTCGTTCAACTCATCAATTTCATTCGGAACAGCAGGAACCATGTCGCAACCTTGGCATTACCAACATTCTGTTGTCAATAGCATGTTGATTTCATGACTGCCCTCGACGGTCACAGCACTCTGTTCAGTGCAACCCGATTTGGACACCCGTCCACGACACAAAACCGCAGGTCACAACCGCAGTCGCGCTCTGAGGCTCCAGATAACGGTCGTTTTAGGGCCACCGGCGAGCTGTCCTGAGCGATGTGAGTCGCAG
>JAKDKP010000141.1 GCA_030453285.1 Propionibacteriales bacterium | reverse complement strand
AGACGGGGTGGAGATGTAGAAGACGCGTTCGCCGTCGGGCATGGTGTTCCAGCCGTCCTGCATCACAGCCGGGTCGTACCGCTGCTGCGCCTCGGCCAGATCAGCCCACTGGTAGCCGACCGACTCGACCTCCTTGCGGGACAGGCCGCCGGGTGCATAGGTGATCGTGAAGCGGCCCTCCGCGGAGCCGTGCACCAGATGGGCTGTGCCGTGCGGGATGTCCTGCATGTCGGCTTCGGTCTGGAACAGCTTGATCACCTCGGCCTGGCTGAGATAGCCGTACTTCCTGATCAAGGAATCCACTTCGGGCTGCTCACCGAAACGAAGCACGCCGGGGGCGATGATCAACAACTCACCGCCGTCGGCAATCGCCATCCGGGTGCGATAGACGGCCTTGTTGGCCACCCAGGTGGCATGGAACTCGTCGGCCTGCATCACCGCCACGATCTTGTGCACCGGCTCCTCGAAGACGGTGATGTTCTGCTCGCGACTCAGTTTGGCCGCATCGAGATAGGTCTCAAGATCATCACCGACGAAGACACCTGTGTGCACCAACTGCTGCTGGTCGTCGTAGTCCATCACCACTTGGAAGTACACGTCGGTCAGGTCGCCGAGCAGCTCGTCCTCGGCCCAGTTGAAGCAACGTCGTACGGGGGTGAGCAGGTTGCCCAGGTTGTTCTCGATGCCGTACACGGCTGAGGCCATGTGGGAAGCACCCAGGGTCCGCTTGCCGCCGAGACCGATCAGGTAGTTCTTGTTGTGGTTGGCGAATCCGAGCACCTCGTGCGGGACGACATGGCCGATGTTGATGATCAGATCCCAGTGTTCGGTCACGGTCATCGTGTTGAGGTCGACCGGGATCTCCCAGTCCACCACCCCGCCGGTCTGCTCCTTGACGTAGGACGCCGGAATCGTGCCCAGGTGGGTGACGCCGTTCTTCCAGTCGTGTGCGTGGATCCGCTCCTCGGGGATCGAGCCGAACATCCACTCGTTCACCTCGGGAGTGTGCGGCACGTGCTGACCGAGCGTCGGAATCACGTGCACCTCCGCACCCCGGGCGTCCAGCAACCGATAGAAGTGCTCGGTGATCCAGCCGACTCCGGCGTGGGCACGGGTGATGTCGGGCGGCAGCAGCAGCACCCGTTCGTACGCGGTGATGCCCAGCCGCTCCCGGGCCTCGGTCAGCGTCTGCTGGACGAGCTCTTCGATGGCGGGACGATCGATCACGGTGTCGGTGTGGCTGAACCAAGTCATAGGAGAACGCTATCGGCGGCGACGCCCCAGGGATACCAACTCGGTGGTGTCGACCTCAGCCGACCCGTGTGGCGCGGTCGCGGGCACGATCACGTTCTTTGGCGGCCGCAGTCTCGCGCTTGTGCAACTCCTTGACCCGACGCTCGCCCTGCTTGCGGGCGGCGACGGCAACGTCGTAGGCCTCCTGGGCCAGGGTCGCCGCTATCGCGGGATCGAGCTCGGGTGCCGGCTCAGCGACGACCGGACGGTCGGGATTCTGGTTGGGCGATTCGAAGCGTGCGAGCCCGTCCAGCAGGCGCTCGATGCCGAAGTCGAACTCGGCGGTCACCGGTTCGTCGGAGGGGTCGGGCCCCAGATAGTCCCCGCTGTCGATGAGAGGTGACAGGTCGGGGAATCGGTCGGCTGTGACGATGTCGCGCAGGCCCGCCCCGAGGCCGGACACCGCTGCGGGCGACTTGGCGAGGTCGCGGTTCAGGCCGGCCACCATGCCAGCCAGGGTGCTGAGCATCAGGATCACCGCGATCCTGTTCTGTGCGGTCAGGTCAAGTGTCCGCATGGCGCGCAACGCCCGGTCGACGATGGCCATGTTGCCGGGCATCGCGACGCTCTCCACCGTCGCCGGGATGGCCAGCATCCAGGGGTGGGCCTCGTATCCGCGTTGCAGGTGCTCGGTCCAGGCGCGCAGGGCACGACGCCAGTCGTGCGGATCGATCACCGGCGGCTCGATATCGCTGGTGGCCGCGTCCTGCATCAGCGCGAGCAGCTCGTCCTTGTTGGTGACATAGCGATACAGCGCCATCGTGGTGAAGCCGAGTGACTCGGCGACCCGCGCCATGGTCACGGCGGGGAGTCCGTCGCGATCGGCGATGGCGATGGCGGCTTCGACGATCCGTTCGTGGGACAACTCGCGCTTCGGCCCGCGTTGTGGGTGCGCAGCCATGCCCCAGGCGACCACGACCACCCTCGGCAGTTCCAGTTCGTCCTCGGTCATCGTGCCCCCTTCTGTCCGGCTTGTGTCCGGCAGTCAGTCAACCGTCTGCTTGCGACATACACAGTGTGCGTCGTACGCTGTTGTGCAAATACGACTGTGTAGAACGTACACAACAGGAAGGAACGTCATGACGGAACCGGCCATCGAAGTGCGAGGGGTGACCAAGTCGTACGGCAGGCATCGCGTGTTGACCGGTGTCGACCTGACGGTGGCGCCGGGGGAGATCTTTGCCCTGCTCGGGCCCAACGGGGCAGGCAAGACCACCCTGGTCAACATCCTGACGACCCTGATCCGTCCGGATGCGGGTCAGGCCCGGGTGCTCGGGTGCAATGTGGTGGCCGAGGCCCGTCGCATCCGCTCACTGATCGGGGTGACGGGCCAGTTCGCCGCCGTGGACAGGGAACTCACCGCACAGGAGAATCTGATCATGGTGGCTCGCCTGGGAGGGCTGGCGCGCAGGGCGGCACGGGCGCGGGCCGAGGCTCTGCTCGAGCGAGTCGATCTCGTGCCCGCTGCACGGCGTCGGGCGGGGCTGCTGTCCGGCGGCATGCTACGCCGCCTTGATCTGGCGATGAGCCTGGCGCAGACGCCGCGGGTGCTCTTTCTCGATGAGCCGACCACCGGCATGGACACCCGTAGTCGACAGGCGTTGTGGGAGGACATCACCGACCTCGCACGACATGGGACGACGGTCATGATGACCACCCAGTATCTGGAGGAGGCTGATCAACTGGCCGACCGGATCGCCATCCTCGCCGCGGGGGCGGTCATCTCCAGCGGTACGGCCGCGGAACTGAAGTCAGCGATCGGCGAGGAGTACGTCATCCTGGAGCAGCCTGGATCCGAGCCCGTGCAGATCGCCTTCGATGGGACGCTCGCCGGGCTCCGCGCGGTCACTGATCATGGTGTCGGCTCGGCCACGATCAGTGTGCGTCGGCCCACCCTGGATGACGTGTTCATCCGCCTGACCGGCGACGGTGCTGGCGGCGAATCCACCAGCGACCAGTTGGCGGTGGCCCGATGAGCGCGGCAGTGGTGTTCGTCGATCGCAGCATCAGACTGAGCATGCGCAACGTGGAATCGCTGCTGCTGGCCATCGTGTTGCCGGCAATGCTGATGCTGATGTTCACCTTCGTGTTCGGTGGAGCCATCGACCCCGCCGGTGGCTACCTGACCTACGTGGTTCCGGGCATCATCGTGTTGTGTGCCGGGTACGGCGCATCGACCACCGCCATCGACGTGGCCGAAGATCTCCGTACGGGAACGATCAACCGCTTCCGCACCATGCCGATCCCGGCAGTGACAGTGCTCGTCGGTCACGTGGTCGCCAGCCTCGCTCGCAACCTGCTGGCCACAGCCGTGGTCCTGGTGGTCGGACTGCTGATGGGATTCCGTCCCGAAGCCGGGTTGTGGGGTTGGCTGGGTGCTCTGGCGGTCCTGGCAGTGCACATCACGGCGATCACCGCCCTGTTCGCCGCCGTGGGGCTGGCCACCGGGTCACCGCAGGCGGCCTCGGGATACACGTTCATCGTGATGTTCCTGCCCTATCTGTCGAGTGGTTTCGTCCCGCTCGATACGCTGCCCGCCTGGCTGCGGCCGGTCGCGGAACATCAGCCGATGACGGCAGTGATCGAATCGGTCCGCTTGTTGTTGTCGGGTGCCGATCCACAGGCTGCGCCATGGATGGCTCTGGCCTGGTTCCTGGGCGTCATCGCTGTATCGGCGGCCTGGACCGGCTGGTTGTTCCCCCGCAAGGTTCTGCACTGACCGTGGCTGGTGCGACGATGGCGGCCACCTAGACTGAGCAGCATGACCAATGATCAGTCGACCGTGCCCGCCGACCCCGTCCGGGGGGGTCGCAAGCAGGTCGTCGTGGCCGCCCCGCGCGGTTACTGCGCCGGGGTCGACCGGGCAGTGATCACCGTGGAGAAGGCACTCGACGCGTACGGGGCGCCGGTCTATGTCCGCAAGCAGATCGTGCACAACAAGCATGTGGTGGAGAACTTGGCCGCGCGCGGCGCCATCTTCGTCGAGGAACTCTCCGAGGTGCCAGAGGGGGAGACGGTCGTCTTCTCCGCGCACGGCGTCTCGCCGGCCGTTCGGCACGAGGCGACCGGACGCCAGCTCAAGACGATCGATGCGACCTGCCCGCTGGTGACCAAGGTGCATCATGAGGCGAAGCGGTTCGCCCGTGATGATCTGGAGATCCTGCTGATCGGGCACGCCGGCCACGAAGAGGTTGAGGGCACCGCCGGAGAGGCTCCGGAGAACATCACTCTGGTCCAGTCGCCCGACGAGGTGGTCGATGTCCAGGTCAAGGACCCTTCCAAGGTGGCGTGGCTGAGTCAGACGACGTTGAGTGTCGACGAGACCATGGCGACGGTCCATGCGCTGCGAGAGAAGTTTCCGCAACTGATCGACCCGCCCAGTGACGACATCTGCTATGCCACCCAGAACCGGCAATCGGCGGTCAAGCAGATCGCGGCCCACTCCGATCTGGTGATCGTGGTGGGGTCGGCCAACTCCTCCAACTCCGTACGGCTGGTGGAGGTCGCCCTGGACGCCGGGGCGAAGGCCTCGTACCGGGTGGACAACGCGACAGAGATCGATGAGGCGTGGCTCGACGGGGTCGACCGGGTCGGCATCACCAGTGGTGCCTCGGTCCCCGATGACCTGGTCCAGGGTGTGCTGGAGTTCTTGTACGAGCGCGGCTATCCGCTGGCGACCGAGGAGACCTTGACCGAGGAGAACCTGGTCTTCGCCCTGCCGCCCGAACTGCGCAAGGACATCCGCAAGAACGCGATCAACGACTGATCATGACCGCGACGCGTCGGATCGGCCTGATCGGTGGCATGAGCTGGGAGTCGACCGCGCTCTACTACCGGCTGTTGAACGAGGGCGTACGGGATCGTCTCGGTGGCCATCACAGCGCCGATCTGGTGCTGCGGTCGGTCGACTTTGCCGAGATCGTCGCCCAGCAGCAGGCCGGTGACTGGGCCGGTGCCGGGGCAGTGCTCGGCGACGCTGCTCGCGGACTCGAGGCGGCGGGGGCCGAGATACTGCTGATCTGTACGAACACCATGCACAAGGTCGCCCGGGATGTCGCCGACGCCAGTGCTGTGCCGCTGCTGCATGTGGTCGACGTGGTGGCCACAGCAGCGCAGGAACGGGGGGTGAGCACCGTTGGTCTGCTGGCCACCAGCTACACGATGGAGGACCTGTTCTATGCCGAGCGGCTCGCCATGCACAAGATCAACACCGTGGTGCCCGACCAGGGTGATCGCGACCTCGTGCACAAGATCATCTTCGACGAACTGGTCCAAGGAGTCTTCACCGACGAGTCCCGGCAAGCCATGATCAGTGTGATGGCCCGGCTGTGCGAGAAGGGCGTCGGCGGGGTCGTGCTCGGCTGCACCGAGATCGAACTGCTGCTGTCGGACGGAGATGTGGACCTGCCGTTGTTCCCGACCACGGCGCTGCACTGTGCGGCGGCCCTCGACCTGGCGCTCAGCCAGGCTTGAACGCGAAGTCGGACGGCTTCGCGCCGACCGCCCCGGCGAGGGTTCGCATCAGCAGGTCGGCGGCGTCGGCGCGGGGGATCTTTGTCTCGTCCATCACCGCCCAGGCTCCGAAGAGCAGCAACCACATGGTCAACAGCATCCACTCCGGGTCCAAGGTCTCATCGAAGCTTCCGTCGGCCTGGCCCCGATGGAACAACGACTGCAGGTGCTGATGGCTGCCGTCCCCGGAGGTCCAGGCTTCGGGATCGACCGGACTGTTGTCGGCGAACACCATCCGCAGCGGTTCGCCGAGGGCGAGGAATTCGATGCACAGGCGACGCAGGGCCGCCATGGCCGGGCCATCGTCGATGACGGCTCGGGCTGTCGCCTGGCCGAACTGGATCTGCAATTCGGTGTTGACCGCAGCCAGCAGAGCCGCTCGGTCGGGATGGAAGCGGTGCAACGTGGTGCGGCCGACACCTGCCGCCGCGGCGACCACGCCGAGACTGGCCGCCGGGTCGCGGGCCCAGGTGCTGATCGCGGCGTCGATGATGGCGCGCTGCGTACGGTCAACCGTGCTCATGTGGCCGAGAGTAACCGTACCGAACAGTAGTTGACCAATTTGGAACACTCATGTTCCATG
>JAKDKP010000140.1 GCA_030453285.1 Propionibacteriales bacterium | reverse complement strand
TCACCCCCGACCATCTGGCCACCCTGATCTACACCTCCGGCACCACGGGCCGCCCCAAGGGTGTCCGGCTGGCTCACGACTGCTGGTTGTACGAGGGGGAGGCGGTCGACGAAATCCAACTGCTGCGTCCCGATGATCTGCAATATCTCTGGCTTCCGCTGTCGCACGTGTTCGGCAAGGCGTTGCTGGCGATCCAGGTGCGGATCGGGTTCGCCACCGCAGTGGACGGACGCGTCGACAAGATTGTCGCCGGGCTCGGTGAGGTGCAGCCCACCTTCATGGCCGGCGCTCCGCGCATCTTCGAGAAGGTGCGGGCCACGGTGATGATGCAGGCCACCGAGGGCATCAAGGCCAAGATCTTCAACTGGGCGTTCGGGGTCGGACGTCGGACCTCACCGGCACGCCTCCGCGGCGATGACCTGAAGGGGCTCGAGAAGGTCCAGTTCGCCTTGGCTCGCAAGCTGGTCTTCTCCAAGCTGGAGGCCAGGATGGGTGGCCGGATCCGCTTCTTCGTCTCCGGTTCGGCCGCGCTGAACCGCGAGGTCCAGGAGTGGTTCCACGCCGCCGGGTTGTTGATCATGGAGGGGTACGGGCTGACCGAGACCTCGGCCGCCACCTTCGTGAACCTGCCCTACAAGGCGAAGTTCGGCACCGTCGGTCCGCCGCTCCCGCACACCGAGGTCAAGATCGCCGAGGACGGCGAGATCCTGGTCAAGGGCCGCGGGGTGATGCGCGGCTACCACAATCTGCCCGAAGCGACCGAGGAGTCGCTGGTCGACGGCTGGTTCCACACCGGCGACATCGGCAAGGTGGATAGTGAGAACTACCTCACCATCACTGATCGCAAGAAGGACTTGATCAAGACCTCCGGCGGCAAGTACGTGGCCCCTCAGAAGATCGAGGGTGCGATGAAGGCGGCCTGCCCGTACTTCTCGAATGTGATCATCCACGGCGAGCGCCGCAAGTACGTCGCTGCACTGGTCACTCTCGACGCGGACGCGATTGCGGGTTGGGCCGCCGACAACGACCTGGCTGACGCCTCGTACGCCGAGCTCGCCAAGAGCCCGAAGGTCAAGACGATGATTGACGGGTACGTCGAGCAGGCCAACGGCACCCTGGAACGGTGGGAGACGGTGAAGCGGTACGCCATCCTCGAACAGGACCTCAGCGTCGACGACGGTGAGGTGACCCCCAGCATGAAGGTTCGACGCAAGACCGTCAGCGACCGCTACGCCGACGTGCTGGATTCCCTGTACGACAAGGACTGAGCGGCACGACAAGGACTGAGGGGCACGACAAGGACTGAGGGCACGACAAGGACTGGGAGCGCGCTAGCCTGCGCACATGGTTGATCCACATCCTCGCCACACGTACCTGTGCCCCCTGCGGTGGGGGGACATGGATGCCCTCGGTCATGTGAACAATGCCCTGTGGGTGGACTACCTGCAGGAAGCGCGAGTGGACTATCTGCTGCGGGGACCGCTGGCCGACATG
The DNA here is from genome assembly GCA_030453285.1 of Propionibacteriales bacterium. Lineage (GTDB taxonomy): Bacteria > Actinomycetota > Actinomycetes > Propionibacteriales > Propionibacteriaceae > Carbonicoccus. The sequence goes on along the minus strand of JAKDKP010000140.1, from coordinate 4,896 downwards.
CTCGGCGACGGAGTGCTGGTCGTCGAGCACCAGGTGGAGCATCTGGCGCCCGTCATTCCCGACGGCGAACCGATGCGCATCGAGTTGTGGATCGCCGAGGTCGGAGGCGCCCGATTCACCTTGGCGTACGAGATGTTCCACCATGATCACCTTGTCGGTCGAGCCCGTACGGTCGCCGTCAGCTACGACCTGAACGCTGGACGGCTGCGACGACTCACCGTCGATCAGCGCGCCTTGTTGGCCGAACACGAGGTGGAGACCGAGGCGTTGCGATCGGTCCCGAAGGAGCTGCCGAAAACAGTGGTGCGGGTCCCGTGCCCGGTGCGCTGGTCAGATCTCGACTCGTACGGTCATGTGAACAATGTGAAGTTCTTCGACTATGTGCAGGAGGCGCGGATCAGTTGGCTGACCGAGGTCCTGCCCGAGAACCCTGGGCGCTGGGTCGTCGTCCGCCAGGACATGCGCTACCTCGCCCAGGTCGATTTCCGACTGGACCCGTACGCCGTCCGCCTCGGTATTGGCGCCACCGGACGCACCTCGGCCACCATCGTGGCTGAGGTCGTCGACAAGGACACCGTCTTTGCCCGCGCCAGCACCGTACTCGTCCATCTCGACTCCGACGGACGGCCGACAGAACTCCCTGCCGCCGTCGCCCAGGTATAGGTCTCATGTTGCTATTCAGCAGTTGAGCTGAAGGCCGCGTTCGGTGATTGAGTCGGAGGGCACCCACGGCGGACCGTGTCAAAACCTCCGGGCCCGTCTGGATGGAATGCATCAACCACACCCCCTGTGGACGAAGGTCGCACGCTCGGCCGGGTCTGGGGCATGATGTCCGATGAATCGCCGCTTCTACCGACGAGGAGTCGTTCATGGGTTGGAAGGACTGGGACAGGACCAACAAGGTCGTTGTTGCGGCCTGCGGAGTGGTCGCGTTGGCGGTCATCGTGACCTTCGCCGTGCTGGTGCTGCGCCCGAAGGAGGCGAAGCCGACTCTTCCGCCCACGGGCCCGACCCCGACCAGGACAAGCGCATCGGTCGCGCCGACCCCGACCTTCCAGTGCACAACCGCCACTGGCCCGGACTGCACCAAGGACCTCGCCGACAAGGAGAAGGCCCGCGACGCCGCCTATGCCCAGGCCGAGCAGAACTACCTCAAGGTGGAGAAGGCCATAGAAGGCGCATATCAGGATGGTGGGATAGCCAATGAAAATGAATTGCCTCCTGATCTAGTTGCACTCGTAGACAAAGAGCAGCGCCAAGACCTCTATCAAGAACTCAAGGATATGAACGATGTTGGCTGGTATATGTCAGGGAAGACAAAAGTAGACTTTAAGCGGTCGAAAGAGAATCCCGAGTGGCCAACCAATAGTATAATTCTAGAATCTTGTATCGACACCTCGAGGGTTGCCACGATCGACCGTAATACTGACGAGATCGTCAAGAATGGCACATTCGAGAGCGCGAAACCGGAGATGAGACTTATCGATGGAACGTGGATGCTCTACGATTACGGCTACGTGGGAGAGGTGAAGTCATGTTGAGAATGCTCCGCGTGACTGCAGCAGTGGCTGCATTTCTTCTTCTAGCGACAGTGACTCCAATACATACCAGTCTGGCCGTGGGGTCATTTCTGAGCAAGGAGGCGAAGGAGAAACCCAAAAAGCCCAAGAAGAGTGTTGTTCGTGGAGGCAACAATGTTGCAGTGAAGGCGGCTCAAAAGCGAGCCGCAGAGAGGGCACGCCGTGCTGCGCTCAACAACAGCAACAACAAGCCGAAGGGTAGTTCGCCGGGTGGGAAGTCGGACCCGACGCCCAAGGCTGACCCGCCCCCCTGCAAGACGATGAAGGAATCCGGCCTGGGTGACAGCACGGAGTGCTACACGCCGGAGGCGGCGTACAAGTATCGCAACCAGGAGTACAAGGAGTGCGAAGGCACCCAGATTCGCGACAAGAACGGGGTGACGATCGGCGCGGTCGATGAGGTCCGCAGTTGCGGCGAGCCACCCAAGCGTCCCAAGGATGCCAAGCCGGCAGAGGCAGAAGAGGCTGGCGAGCCGGTGTACACGGCCGAGGAGGTGGCCTACATGGCGGCGGCCGAACTGTCCTTGCCCAAGATGAAGATCGCGATGGGGCCGGACCCGAGTTGGAACGAGTGGAACTCGGCGGTGATCGGTCATCCGTACTGGTTCTGGGCCGACAGCCCGACCTCCATTCCTACCGTTTCGCAGAACGCTGGTCCGCTCACGGTCTCCTTGGATGCCCGTCTGAAGGGGATCGGCTTTGAGATGGGCAATGGTCAGCGCATCTCCTGCCCGTCGGGAGGCTCCCGCTATTCCCGGACCAGCACCAAGCCAGGTACGAAGTCACCCGACTGTGGATACACCTTCACCGCGAAAGGGACGTACCAAGTCACCGGTACGGCAAATTGGGAGATCACGTGGCGGGTGAACGACGAATCGGGGACCATCATGATGTCCAGTGAGGCTGCTCGCTCAGTCCCCGTGATCGAGCTGCAGTCGGTCAACGTCGATCCGCCTCGCTGACGACATCCCCGATCGGATCACCGAGGTCAGATGGCCAGCCAGACCGCCTGATCTGTCTGTAGTTGCCGGTCGTGCAAGTCACCTGAGGCGAGCAGCACCTCGGCCTCGACCGGCAGGCTCACCGGGGCGGGTCCGAAGTTCACGACGCATCGGAAGCCGGGCTCGCGGCTGAACGAGAGCACGGTGGCGCCCGCGTCGTCCCAGGCCATGTCGCCGTCGCCCAGCGCCGGGTGCCTGCGCCGGATCTCCAGCGCCTGCCGATACAGGGTGAGCGTGCTGGTCCCGTCAGCTTCCTGCGCGGCGGCTGTCAGCGGTGCCCAGCCGGACGGTTGTGGCAACCACGGAGCCCCGCCGAAACCGTACGGGCTGGACTCACCCGACCACGGCAGCGGCACGCGGCAGCCGTCGCGGCCGCGCACCACGTGGCCCGAACGTTCCCAGGTCGGGTCCTGCAAGGCATCGACAGGCAGGTCTTCGACCTCGGCCAGCCCCAGCTCGTCCCCCTGGTAGATGTAGGCACCGCCGGGCAGGGCCAGCTCCAGCAGGGCGGCCGCACGAGCCCGGCGGCGACCCAGCTCCACGTCGGTCGGCAACGCCTCAAGGTCCTGGGGGAGCAGGTCGGTGTCCGGGTCGAGTGCGTCGCTGCCGTCGGCCTGCCGCACGTGTCGACGCCCGCTCACCGCCTTGCCGTAGCGGGTGACCGGCCGGATCGTGTCGTGGTTGGCGAGCACCCAGGTGCACGGCGCCCCCACCTCGGACATCGCCGAGCGCGTGGCGTCGATCACCAGCCGCTGCGACTCGGCCTCCCAGGCACACGACAGGGCATCGAAGTTGAAGGTCATGTGGAGTTCATCGGGCCGTACGTACTTCGCCAGTCGCGGAGCGGGAGTCAACCACGCCTCGGACACGAAGACCCTCGGGCCGAGATCGGAGTCGGCGTACTCATCAGCAATCCTCCGCCAGCGGCGATGGATCTCGTGCACCCCGGGGTGGTCGAAGACCGGCGAGCCCTCATACTTCTCCAGGGTGCCGATGCCTGTCCTGGGGTCGATCGGCATGTCGGGGAAGTCCAGGTCCTTCGACATCGAGTCGGCGACGTCGATCCGGAATCCGTCGATGCCCCGGTCGAACCAGAAGAGCAACGTCTTGTCGAACTCGGCGATGACGTCGGCGTTCTGCCAGTTGAAGTCCGGCTGGGTCGGATCGAACAGATGCAGATAGAACTGCTCCGCTCTGCCGTCGGCCCCGATCACCCGTTGCCAGGTGCTGCCGCCGAAGAGTGCCGTCCAGTTGGTGGGTGGTTCGTCGCCGTCCGGTCCCTCGCCGTCGCGGAAGATGAATCGGTCACGCTCGGGCGAGCCCGGGCCGGCGGCCAAGGCCTCGACGAACCATGGATGTTGATCACTGCAGTGGTTGGGCACCAGATCGATCAGGATCTTCATCCCGGCCTCGTGCACGAGCTTGATCAGCTCGTCGGCCTGCTCCAGGGTGCCGAAGTCGGGATGAATGGCGCGATAGTCGGCGACGTCGTACCCGCCATCGTTCAACGGAGACGGATACCACGGGTTGAACCACACTGCATCGACGCCGAGCGCCACCAGATGTGGCAGCCGGTTGATCACCCCGGTCAGATCGCCCGTACCGTCACCGTTGCCGTCGGCGAAGGAGCGCAGATAGATCTGGTACGTGACGGCACTGCGCCACCAGTCGGACCGGTCGAGGTAGGCGGGGTGGTCGGATCGGCGGGCAATGATCTGGCTCACAGCTGGAACCCCTTCTGTACGGGCGGAACGTCGGTGTTGATCAAGAAATGCGCCACCCGCTCCATGTAGGACCACAACTCATGATCGAGTTCGGGAGCCAGCTCAAGGGAGTCGATCGCATCGCGCATGTGGGTGAGCCAGTGATCGCGGGCCTGGGGCGTGACCGGGAAGGGTGCATGTCGCATCCGCAGCCGCGGGTGCCCCCGCTGTTCGCTGTACGTCGTCGGCCCACCCCAGTACTGCTCAAGAAACATCCGGAACCGATCCTCGGCCGGTCCCAGGTCCTCCTCGGGATACATCGGCCGCAGCACCGGATCTGTGGCCACCCCTTGATAGAACCTCTTGATCAGCTTGGCGAAGGCGTCGTGGCCTCCGACCAGCTCATAGAAGGTGGTCGGGGATCCGTCGGCGGCAGAGCTTGTCATGGTGCACCCAGTCTTACATCGACCCCGGTCGGTCCCAACTCGCCGGTCCCAACTCACCGCCACACGCGCCCAGACCAGACTCACAGGCCCCACCGCGTCGTGATGTCAGCGTCTTTGGCAGGATGACCCGTACGCACCCTGACATCTCGAGGAGACACCGATGGCC